>NZ_JADQAN010000008.1:0-133272 GCF_022129425.1 Psychrobacter sp. Ps1
CTATGATCTTAGAATGAAGCTGTTTGCTGGTATCATTAATTCCGAGCTTAAATTATGACTTTTGCAAGAGGTCTAATTAGCAAAAAAATTATTGATACATTAATAGATTATGTATCTAGTATTCCTGATAAGCCATTTGGTGATTTTAATATTGGACTGCTAGATAGTTTTCATGAGTATTCTGAGGGTTTAGCAGACTATGCTGAATCAAAAATAATTAACCCTTGTTTTCATTATATTGAAGATATTATCAAAAATAGTAATGACTTAATAGAAGCTGAGGATGATTCAGAAATATATAATAGTAACAACCTAAATTCTGTTGAAGAGCTAATCTATACACTTGATTATTACTCGAGTAATTACAGAATAAAAAATATAATTAACAGCTATGCCGAAGCAGCAAGACGCTGCTCTCTTTTTGCATATAATATTGTTGATGACGACGATTTAGCTTTAGAACTAATTAACTGGGCGGATAGCTTACCTGCATATGGCTCTATAAAAGAAACTATCTCAAAAGATAAGCAGGTTTTACAGGATAGGTTAGCAAATAATCTGTTAGAAGTTCAGATCGAACCTATTATTGATTGTTTAAAGTCTGATATATCATCACTAGATGATGCCAAAAATAGAATCAATATGTTTGAACATATGCTTCAAAAAATACCTGTTGAAAGCGAACATTATGTTGGGATATCAAGTGCTTGTGTTAAAAAATTACTAAATTATGTGATTGATAGCTTTAATCAAACAATGGAGATGTTTAGTGATGATAAGGACATCAATAGTTTAAAATATAAAGCTAAAAAATGCGAAGAGATCATAGCAAGTCTCATATATTTTACAATGGATTATGATACTCAGCAGTTTTTTAATAAAACTTCTAGAGATATCAGTAAAGAAAAAAATGATATTGATTCTATAGCTGAAAAAGTGAGTAGCAATGAACTGACTACTACGAGCGAATCGAGTGGGGGATTTATTACTGGATCTTTATATAGCCTTAGTGAACATACTGGTATCAATTTAGCCTTTCTAAGGATAGTGTTTGTATTAGGTACTTGGATGACTGGATTTTGGGCGGGCATAATTCTATATGTAGTGTTAGCTTTTATAGTCCCTAAAAAGCAATAATTAAAATAAATATTATATATAGTAAAGGTGAAATAAATGTATAAAAAGCAAGTGTTTCTATTGTTGTTAGCTAACTTTTTAGTTGTTAATCCCGCTTTAGCCGCTACTGATAAAGAAGTATTGCAGTCAGTTACAGCGTTACAAGAGAGTAGTAAACAATATAATATTGACCTTCAGAAACTAAACAAAAAAAATGATGTGTTAAGGACTGAGCTAATAAAACGTGACCAAAAATACCTCAAAGATATGGCGGCTCTCAATATTAAAATAAGTGATTTGAGCACTCAGCAAGTAGCAACTGATGGTGAGCTAAATAAGGTCAACGACTCTGTTATTAGCTTAAATAAGAATACTGAAAATAAAATATCTCAATTATCGCAGCAGCTTAATAGCTTAAGTGAGAATACACAAAATACAACGTCTCAATTATCGCAGCAGTTAAGTAGTCGCACTATTGCCATTATTGCTGGATTATTGACACTATTAGGCTTATTAGCAGCAAGTTTCTTCGCGCTTAAAAAACGCCAAACTGAAAGCAGCGTAGGGCTATTAGAAAAAGTGCAGTCGGCGCTAACTAACGTAAAGTTGTCTGAAGAACATATTGTCAAATCTGATACGCAACTGGCTGATAAGCTCCTAGAAGTATTAGAGCAGATGAAACAAACGCCTATCCTACCAGCTGTTCCTCCTGTGACTGAGTCAGCTGTAGCCACTACAAGCCATGAGCCTGACCATGGACTGGCAATCAAATTAGCTGATGAGATACATCGGATGCGTAAGCGCATTGAAGCACTGCCAGATGATACCAAAGGACTAAAATCCTTGAGTAAATCATTAGAAAGACTAGAAGAAGAGCTTAAAGAGCAAGGCTATGACATCATTGATTATATAGGAACATCCTATAATGAGAACATGTCCATTCAAGCTAGATTTATTCCTAGTGATGATTTGGATGAAGGGCAGAGTGTCATTACTAAAGTGGTGCTACCACAGGTCAATTATCAAGATAAGCTCACTCGTATGTCTGACGTTGAAGTCAGTGTAGGCTAAAAATTGCTAAAATAAATTATAAAATAAAGGAATGATAATGCGTCAAAAAATAGATTTTGGTATTGATTTAGGCACGACTAACTCTGCTATCGCCGTCATGCAAGATGGTGAGGCAGTAATTATTAAATCAGATGACAATCAGATGGATACCACATCGTCATGTGTATCGTTTAATAAAAAACAAACTATATTCGTTGGGTTGAGCGCCAAGCAAGGTATAGACAGAGAGGCTGTTAATAACTTTAAAAGACGTAAATATGCAGAACCAAATGGCTACCAAGAGTTTAAACGTAACATGGGTACAGACCATCAATATCGTTCAAGTAATATGAGTAGAAGTTATAGCTCAGAAGAGTTATCTGCTGAATTGTTGAAGAAGCTCAAAGGTTACGTAAGGGAAGAAGCTATCGTAGCTGCTGTCATCACGGTACCTGCGATGTTTGAGCAACGTCAATTGGATGCTACTCAGCGCGCAGCAGAGTTGGCAGGTTTTGGTTACTGTGAGCTGTTGCAAGAGCCGATAGCCGCCTCTATCGCCTATGGTGTTAAAGCCAGCAGTCAATCAGGGTATTGGTTGGTGTTTGACTTTGGTGGCGGGACATTTGATGCCGCGTTGATGCATGTTGAAGAAGGCATCATGAAAGTAGTTGACACTGAAGGCGATAATCATCTTGGCGGTAAAGACCTTGATGATGCTATCGTTGATCAGCTGTTAATACCTGAACTACAGCGACAATGTAGCTTGGATGAGACTTTATCCAATGACAAGTTTCGAAAACTATTACAAGAGGCTTTGAAAAAACCTGCAGAAGACGCTAAAGTTTCACTATCTTCTAAATCACAATGGAGCTATTTTATTGAGGATTTAGGGGAAGATGATGAGGGTGACGAAATAGAGGTCGATATAAGCGTGACTTTAGAGCAATACGAACAAGTGGTCACGCCAATATTTCAACGCGCCATTGATATTACTAAAAAATTGCTAGCACGTAATAATATTGCAGGTAATGACTTAACCTCATTGATTTTGGTTGGTGGTCCTACATTTCAACAGACATTACGTCGTATGCTAACAGAGCAGATAACCCCAAAGATTGATACCAGTATTGACCCTATGACTGCAGTAGGAAGAGGGGCGGCTTTATTTGCCTCTACTAAAAATATTCCACAAAACTTACAAAAGCGTGATACCAGTAAAGCCCAGCTAACTCTAAGATATCCAGAAACGACGGTAGAAACTCTTGAGAATCTTGGGCTTAGAATCGATAGAGAGCTTTCAACAGCTAATCTACCAGAAAGTTTTATCTTAGAGATAGTTAGAAATGATAGTGCGTGGTCATCAGGTAAACTAACCATAGATAATGATGTTGAAATTATTGAATTACAGTTAAATGAAGGCAAAAGTAATCAGTTTAATATTAAATTATTCAGCCCTGATGGTGCCCTTATTCCTTGTGAGCCTAGTTCTATCAATATTATTCAAGGGGTTAAAATTGCGGCTGCCACTTTGCCTCTTGCAATTGGTTTGGAAATTTTTGATACACTCACAACTAAGCAGGGTGTATATGCACTAGATGGTTTAGAAAAAAATAAAACCCTGCCCGCTAAAGGAAAGGGTGTTTTTAAAACTATGAAAGACGTACGTCCTAGTGTTAAAGAGGATGTATTGACTATTCCTATTTATGAGTTTAAACAAGAAAGCTCGCGAGCGCTGCATAACTCTCGTTTTGGTCAATTTATTATCACTGGTGCAGATTTACCAAGCTTTTTACCAGCAGGTAGTGACATTGAAGTCACGTTAAATATCGATGCGTCTCGTCGAGGTAAGCTGTCTGTTTATATTCCAGCGTTAGATGAGAGTTTTGATTTTGATATCGTATCAACGATTGACACAGATATTTCTACAGATCAGTTAAAGCGAGAGTTATCCCAAGCTCGTCAAGTAGCTATAGAGCTGGCCTCTGAAGGTAATTATGAAGCAGAAATGAAAATAAATGACATTAATGAAGCAGAAAAACTACTAGAAGCTCGTAGTGAGGATCGTTCAACCAAGGATAAAGTTAGATCTGATTTAAAAAATACCTTTGTTGAATTAGATAAATATGAAGCAGAAGGTGCGTGGCCAAAAGCACAAGGAAAGTTAAAAGTAGCACTTAAGTCGTTAAGAGATACCAATGAGAATAATGGTAATGCTAAAACTCGTAGTATGATGTTTGAATTCGAGTCTCAAGCGCAGCAAATTTATTCAAAACAGGATGTTAATAGTGCTATAAAACTAGAAGATCAAGTAAGAGACGTTACCTTTGAAGTTTATCGTCAGGATAGAAACTTTTGGATATCATACATTATATACATGGATGAGAGCTTCGATGAAATAACTTGGACAGATGAACAAGCCGCTTATCGAGGATTACAGCAACTTAAACAACTGTTAAACTCAGAACCAAGTAAAGAGGTTTTAGAAGATGCTGTAATCGCTGTTGCTCAGTATATGACACCTGAGAGCCAAGCAAAAATGCAGAACGTCGATACCAGTTTATTACGTAGATAATTTATGAATAATCAGAGTGCTTTTGCACGCCATGACTATATCGATAATGACTATCAGGTAAAGTTTTTTCTGGGTAATGATGCTATTGCTGAAACTTATCAGATCATCACTGGTCAAGATCAGCTTAAAATCCTTAAGCTCATCAAGCCTGAAAGTATCTCTATAATAGACTTAGAGCTTCTTAAGTCTAAGCTTGGAAAATATTCGAGAGTTCTCGAAGATAACGTTATCAGCAATTCTATTTTGAAGTCTTTTACTAATGAGAGACAGCAGTTCTTTTATTTTTTACAAGACTTTGTAGTTGGTGAGTCTTTGTTAGAATTAATAAATAGAGAAATTTACTTAGACGTCTATTTAGCATCGAAAATTGCTAATCTAACTTTGATATTGTTATCAAAGTTAGATTGTTTAGAAGGCATTACAATTACTCCTGATAAAGTCTTTTTGAGTTATCTATCTGATGAACTATCTATTTATTTAGCGCCTTTTAGCCTTACTGACTTCATACTAGATGAGACAAAAGGTGTCCCAACCTTATCATTTGTATATGGGCTTGATTCAAACTTCCAACAGTCCATCAACTCCTTTTACTCAGTAGCAACGCTTCTATATCGTTGCATCGTTGGCATGCTGCCTTGGGATTATGATATTGATTGGTCTCGTTCAAAAATAAGTATCTTGAAAATAACTCAGCTGCATAGAGCATCTTTCCTATTAAAGAAATCTAACTTTTATCAATTTATGCCAGAGGAATTAGGAAATATTCTTTATGAAGCATTAGCCTATGAGAAACTTGATACCTTTGCTGATGATATAGGGAGTTTTATCCAACGTTACTATGAATTTTCTAAGTATGAAGATTATAGAGGTGTAGAAGATAAGCAGAATGATGAAATAATAGCGATAAATGAAAAGAGTGTGGGACTTGCTCAAGTTGCAGGGATGAAGGGTTTAAAAGAAACCCTACAGATAGATGTGATTAATCCTCTTAAAGACCGTACTGCTCATCTGAAATATGGTATCCAACCCCTCAACGGTCTGTTGCTATATGGACCTCCTGGCTGTGGTAAAACCTTTATTGCAAGGCAGCTAGCTGAAGAATTGGGATATAGATTTTTTGAGGTTAAACCTTCAGATCTTGCCAGTACTTATGTACATGGTACTCAAGAGAAAATAGGAAAACTGTTTCGGGATGCAAGATTAAATGCGCCTTCAATCATATTTATTGATGAGGTTGATGCGATTTTACCGAGTCGTGATAGTGATAATTTGAACCACCACTATTCTTCAGAGGTTAATGAGTTTTTAGCACAGTTAACAGACTGCAATGAGAGGGGTATATTTGTAGTGATGGCCTCAAATCGACCAGATGTTATTGATAAGGCAATATTAAGAACAGGGCGCATTGATAAGATCATATATGTGTCATTACCTGATTTCATTTCAAGAAAAGAACTTCTAAAACTATTGTTGGAAAATAGGCCAAAGGAGAAGCTGTTAGATTTGGATAGCTTATCAATGCTACTGGCTGGCTATGTCTCTAGTGACATTAAGTTCATAGTAAATGAAGTTGCTAAAATTGCAATGAAAAATGAGCAGCCTATAAATAGCAGTCACTTCATGAACATTACACAGAAAACCGCTCCTTCAGTTAGCTTTGATCAGATAGAGAGATACGACTCTTTTGCTAATTTATCATACTAAATCTTGCATTTTTTATATTGAAAATATTCTCACCCTGTATTATTAGTTGATAAGAATTTTTTGTAAATCAAGCCTTTAATACATTTATCATATTTGGAGTCTCAGTGTTCTTACGATAGATTTAATAGGTATGTTTACGTCGCTTACTATCTAGAAGCAGATTTTCTACTACTTATGCTGCTCAATATCAACTGTGAGCCATACTCTCAGCTTGTGGATCATGTTTCCTAAGATTAAGTGCAAATGATTAAGCCCTGCTGTTTGATACTATGTTACTTCTTTTATCGTTTGCGATCTCAATTCATCTAAGTAGTTCGCCCACTCTTGCAGCATCTCTTTGCGCTCAGTTAAAAATTGAGCACGATTATATGCCCGCCCGTGCATGTCAGGCACGCGATGACCCAGCTGCAACTCAACAAATCGTTCATCAAATTTAAGCTGCTCAACAATCATGGTACGGGCGCTGGCGCGGAAACCGTGGATAGTGTGAGTGTCACCAGCAATGCCAAGCCGCTTTAGAGCTTGATTCATTGTGTTTTCACTCATGGGTTGTACAGTAGTGTGAATGGCAGGGAATACGAACTCAGACCTTTTATGGTCAGATAGGGCGGTTAAAATCTCAACGGCTTGATTAGGTAATGGCACAATTAATGATATACCTGTCTTGCGTTTTGTCTTGCGGGGCGTGAAAGTCCACGTCTTTTTTTCTAAATCAATTTCATCCCATCTAGCATAGCGCATTTCACCAGCCCTGACAAACAACATCGGCATAAGCTTTAACGCGCACCTAGTCTCGAATAAGCCTTGATAGTCGTCAATAGCACGTAACATAGTACCAAACTCTTTAGGGTCTGTAATCGCAGGATAATGCTTTGTAGGGGGTTGTTTTAACGCCCCTTTTAAATCTTGAGTAACATCACGCTCAGCGCGGGCGGTCTGCACCGCATATCTAAAGACTTGACCCGCCAGCGATTTCATCTTCAACGCGGTTTCAAGATAACCTTTAGCCTCAACGACCTTGCAGGCGTCAAGCACGTCTATTGGCTTGATATGGGTGATAGGTAGATCGCCAATGCTATCGCTTAGGTAGGCAGCATAGCGGCGGTTATTCTTATGCGTGGCTGGTGATAAATGGGTTTGTCTTGATATGTACTCTTCTGCAAGCATGGCAAAGGTATTATTAGACTCTAATATCTGTTGGCGTTCATCGTCCTTTTTAACCTTACGGGGGTCATGCCCGCTGGCAAGCATGGATTTAATATCAGATCGCAACACCCGCGCATCCGCTAAGCTGATTCCAGGATATTGCCCTAAAGTCATTGTCACCCGTTTTTTAGTAATAGGCGTGGTGAAGTCAATGCGCCATGATTTTGTGCCCGTTTTGCTTACATACAAATACAAGCCACCGCCGTCAGTTAAATTATAAGCCATGCCAGTAGTTTTGGCTTGGCTTACCTGAGTGTGGGTAAGGGGTTTCACTACTTTAGCCATGTTTTTACAGTATCCTATAAGTGGTTTTTAAGCTGATACTGTATAGAATACTGTAATTATCACAGTATGCAACGGTTAATTATGGGTAGGTATGGTTAGTTAAAGGCAATAAAAAACCCCTGTAAGCTATGCTAGTAGGGGTTTATGGGTCATTATGGGTATCTTATGAAGTGCGCCCACCAAGACTCGAACTCGGATCGATCGCTTAGGAGGCAACTGCTCTATCCTGTTGAGCTATAGGCGCATTATGGAGTGACATTGTAGAAAAAAGCAGTCATAAAAGCAATCAACAAAAGATAAATAAAGACAATTTATCCTTACTCACCATTGCTAAGCGCGTCAGTGACATCTACAGCATGATCACCTGATGCATTTTTTGCCTGTGAGGTTGGTTTAAATAAGTCATTTACACTGTTCTTATAACCACTAATGTTCTCATAATCATATTTTTTTAGTATGTCTTGACCTGTGCTCGATAGTAAAAAATTACGAAAGTTAATAGCAGTTGTATCGTCTGTCAGGATGACACCTTCAAGCGCTTGTTCATCTTTTAGAGCATAGTTAAAGGGATTTAGAGTGTGTATCTCTTTATCATTATTCTTGTCAGAAGCATCATTTGTACCAACACCCTCAGTACCTTTCTGACTTTGACTATTGCTATCTTGTGCCTGTTGCAATTCTGACTGTAGGAGTGATACCCGTTCTGTAGATAGGCTATCGTCATTGGTAATAATCATATCTGTATCAAAGACATAATCAGAGAGTTTGTCTTTGGTAGAACCACTACTTGGTACTGTAAGAAGGTCGTTAGAGGGTACATAGCTCGCTAACACTTGTACGTGCGGATAACGAGATTCAAAGCTCACAATGATATCGTCCAAAGGTATCTGTAACTTCTTTTCTGCTCGAATATATAGAACACTATCAACAATCTCTCTTGATTCATCACCTTTCGTACTAGGGTCTGCTTCACTTTCACTTGCCATGATTGGCAATGGGTCTGTGTTTTTTTGATTACTGGTCCACAACCAAATGAAGACCGCGATAAAGATTGTGAGCAGTAGCAAGATTAGCCCAGCCAGCAGTAGTTTGTAGTCTTTCATATATTACTGCTCTTTTATTATTAGTTGATTCATAGCAACGTTTATATACAGGGTGGTATCTAGTTTTCAAAGCTTTTGTTCTAGTACTTCATCGGTTAATTCAGCCAACATGTCTGCAAAGATATCTGTGTCTGCAGAAGGGGTAGATACTTGTTCTTCATTAACCTCACCACTTTCATCAGTATGGCCATTGGTTTGGCAATCTGTTAGAGGATCAGATTGGTCGTTTAATACCTTGGCAGCAGGTGTAGTAGTTTGATGCGCTGCTAACGGCGATTCACCGGTTAATAGTCTGTCTTTTAACCATCTAAACCCATGTGCCTCCCACCATGCTTCAAAACGTGGCAACGTGCTACTACGTACCGCTACAGGTAGATCTAGCGTTCTCAATTTCTGCGCAAGGATAGGGTCGCTGATAGCTTGATGGATGCTCAAATAAAGTGAGCTACTATCATCGGTATAGGGTCGTCTGTTTTTCCATGATCTCTCATCGATTTTCATACGTGGCAGTTGCCACAACTCACCGCGATAATACACGACGTATAAGCGTTGTTTTGGATGGACAAAAATGGCATCAATGGGACGCAATGGCATAATATTAAGTAATCCCGTCAATAGAAAGTGTTATTTAGATACAGGTTGTAAAGGTCGATTTAAAAACCGCAATGAGATTATTTCATTGTAAATAGGAATGATAGTATAAAACGACACTAGATGTCGCAAGCTTATTATAATATCGGCATTTACACTAGTAAACGATAACCATCAATGGCACACTGATAGCAAATTTGGCAAGTCAACGTTATCAATGGATATGTAGAATTTGCTACTATGATTGTTTTTGTTTCTGGCCCTCATGCTAGCAGAAATGCATCATAGTAACGACCATCAAACATGGATTGATGAGTATCGATTTTTGTTTTGTCTGGACGTTTTATAGCGTTTTTGACATTGGATACAGACATCTCATCATAAGTGAAGCCTTTTTTATTAATCCTAATATCTAACCCTTATTTCAATCAGATTATTGTCTATGTTCACTATTATTCAGTCGCACCGTACCGAAAACCTCGTTGATCAATTGCTTGTACAGTACCAGTCCAAGGATCAGCCTGTTTTTGAGCCTTTTATTGTCATTGTACCGTCAATGGTATTGGGTGATTGGTTGGATAAAACTATTGCTAGCCGTGCTGGTATTAGTACCTTGGTGCGTACTAAATTTTGGGGCCAGTATCAATGGACGCTGATGCAAGATGTATTGACCCGCCATAATGCATACTTACTGGCGCAAAACCCTGAAGCGACAACTCTAAACGTGCCGGAAGTGGCGGTGTTGTCACCGACAGTAATGCAGTGGCGATTGTTTGGTTATTTGACTTATTATCAGGAGTCGATTGTTGCAGATGAAAAGCATCCAGTTCATCCATTGTTAGCGTCTTTGATTGATGACCCACAGGCAAGCGCTCAACAAGACAGCTTACAACAGGATAAGGCGCAACAAGATGCTCGCATTTGGCAGCTGGCAAGCGATTTGGCTAGGGTGTTTAACCGCTATTTGACTCACCGTGAGGATTGGTTGGCATTATGGTCGCAAAACAAGCCGTTGAGCGTAAGTGAGTTGATAGCGGATAAAGACGCCTTATCCCTGCGCTTTGATAAGTATGCGCGAGGCACGCCTGAGTGGTTGGTCGACCATTATGTTGAGTTAGAAATTTCCCAACGATTCTTGTGGTCGCATTTGTTTGCCGATGTTCATCTACACCGTGTGGCACTGGAGCGTGCGTTCTGGTCAGCTTTAAAAGGTAACAAAGCGAATGAGCGTGATCAGTTGCCCAAAGTACTGCGTATATTTACCATTCAGCAACTGCCACAGACCGAGTTAGACTTTCTACAGAGTCTGTCGCAATACATGAATATCACGCTATTGCATTACAATCCATCAAAGCTGTTTTGGGCAGATATCGTTGATAAATCATGGTTACAACGCCAGCAGATTATTAATCCTGAGAGTGTGTTTTTGCGTGATTATGGTCACAGCTTGCTATCGCGTTTGGGCAAGCAGTCGCGCGATGCGTTTGCGATGCTTGCCAATTTATCAGGTAATGAGCAATACGACGATGCGCTAGTCGAATGGCAAGATAACTTTGATAAAGGTGTAGATAATGTGCTCGGTCATTACGATTATGAAAGCATAGATGCTGCTGATGACGCTGTCAGTACTCAAGATGCCCAAGGTAACCTGAGCTTATTAAAACGTTTGCAAAATGATGTGTTGATGCTTGATGAGCAATCGACCCAGCAAGCAACGGCTGCTACAGTCTCACAAGCAGTAAGCAAGCAACTAGAGCCAAGCTTTGATGGAGATAAGCCAGCAACGGCTTGGTATGAAGATGAAGCGTTAGAGAATAAGCGTTTTGAGAAAGACCGTTTTTGGGCAATCTCTTCCCAAGATAATAGCCTAAGCATTCATTCGTGTCATAGTTTGCAGCGTCAGCTTGAAGTGCTGCGTATTATGATTGGTCGTTGGCTAAATGAACCTATCAGATCTGGTGAGAAGAAACGCCATATCTCCGACATCGTTGTGCTGCTACCTGATGTTGAACGTCATCATGCATTGATTGGCTCTATCTTCGTCAATGGTAAAGGTCAAGACGGTTTGACTTTGCCTGCTAAAGTGACTGGTGTTGTTGATGCCGACATTCGCCAGTTATGGGAAGCGATTATCGGTTTTTACAAGCTATTGGGTAGCCATAGTGCCCGTTTTGAAGCAGCTGAAGTCTTAGACTGGCTCATGTTACCGCCTTTATTTGAAAGCTTTGGACTGACTCATGAGCAAATGAGCCGTGGCTGTGATTTATTGGTAGAGGCGGGCTTTATTCGCGGTTTTGACGAGCTTCATCTTAAGCAAACGTTGGACGGTAATGATTACGACTATCGCTTCAGCTTTGCACAGGCATTAGACAGATTAACTTTAGGTCTGGTCATGCCAGAGGCCGAGTTAAGTGACTGCTTGTATCCTTTAGATGAGGATGAATGGCCAAGCACTGCGTTACCAGAAATGACCTTGCCGTTACCACAAGTGAGCCTAAATGATGCGTTGATTGTTGAAGCGCTTTGCCGTATTTATACTGGCTTGGTTGCACGACGTGATGATCATACACAAAAAATGAAAGCGGAAGATTGGCTCGATCAGATTGAGACACAAGTTATCCATCGCTACTTTGGCGATGTGGATCAAACACGTACCATGCGCGCCATTTACAACGCGATGAATGGCTTTAAATCAAGTCTACGAGCCAATCGTCACTATAGGCAGTACGCTAGTGGTGATGTCGACAACAGAGAAGTGGAGCAGAAGCTAGCAGGTGTGGAGCAATTGCCGCTCAAGCTGAGCTTTATGCTAGACAGTATCGAAAACGAGCTTGAGAGTCAGCAGGTCAGTGCGGAGCCGACGGGTGTGATTACCTTTGGTCGATTCGGTGCACTAAGAAACGTGCCTTTTGAGCTGGTGGTGATGCTCAATATGGATCTCTCTGAGTTTCCTGGGCGTGACCGAGACAACCGCTATGATTTGATGAAAGCGACCAATGCACGCCGCGGTGACAGAGTTAGTGAAGATGATGACAACGGTGCATTTTTAGATGCACTACTGTGCGCGCGTAGTGCATGCTGGATGTTCTACAATGGCCAAAGCTTGACGGACACTCATGAGCATCTGCCAGCCAACCCAGTGAGCGAGCTATTGCAGTTTTTGCAAGGCGAGGTGCAATGGCAGGTGAACTCGCTTGAGACATTACCCGAGAATATTGATCCGACTACCGAGAGTCTCAAGCGCTATTTGCCTAAATTGATTAAGCAGTGGTTGGTGACTGAGCATCCTGCACTCCCTTTCCATGAGAGTCTGTTTGAGACAGAAATCGAAGGCACTGATGTTTTTGAGCAAGTGTCTCCTGATATTGATGACAATGCTAATGCCAAGGTTAATATCAATGCTCAGGTTACCAGCCCTTTCGATATGATTGATGAGCTGGATACTTTATTAAATACAGCCATGCGCAAAACCAAACTGGCTCAGAAAAAGCAGTTTCCGCCTGCGCCGCTTTGGCAAGCGGTGTTTGACACATTAAAAGGTCGAGTATCTAGTGAGCATAAAGAGTTGGTGGGCTTGCCCACGAAGGCGCAGTATGAGTCAATCGCTCAGGTGCTTGGTCAAGGCTTAGGTCAGCTAGGTCAAGTAGACAATCAAACCTTGTCTGCAGTGGCTAATATGCTAGCGCTAGATACAGCTGTTGATGCTAGCGATGTCAATAACATGACAGAGGTGCTCATCCAAGCTTTATCTGATAGCATATTTAACATCGGAGAGATAGATATTGAAGGAGAGTTGGCTTACCAAATACGCCATCCTGCCAAAGCGTTCTTACGGGCTCAAAAGGTGCATGTGGTGCAAGGTGAAGAAGCGCTGTCGCAGCAAGAGCCGCTATTCTTAGACAGTTTAACTACCTATCAAATTAAAGATCATTTGATTAAACAGTTGGTTACTGATGAGAATAAGAAAAATGATAGTAGTGCAGCGGATGAAACTACCACTCCAACTCTAATGTATCAAAAAATTATGCCTGCTGGTGTCGCTCGCCAAACTACATTACCCAATCAACAAAAGAAACTGCAACAGCAATGTCTAGAGTTCAAAGAGCAGCTAATTGCTAATGGCTTTGATGAAAGCAGTATTCTCAACGAGAGTAAGGCAGATAGTAGCAGTGTATTGCAGCTACTGACGCCAACCGCCGAGCATCCGGTTCAGATAGAGCTAAAAAATATACTGAGTAGCACTGACAACGAGTCAAGTAATCAGACGTATATAGAGGGTATAGAAACACTGTTTAAGCTGTTGCCAAAAGTCATTAAGATAAAGGGCTCAGTACCAATATCAGCACCCATATCAGTTATTCAGGCAGGCGTGCCTTATGCTCAGCAATCGCCTAAGCAATGGTTAAATATACTGCCCAATTCTGCTAGCCCTAGACATTTGCTCAAGTTTTGGTTGTCACATTTGTATTGGCAAGTAGCCAGACGTACCACTGCTGAGCAAGTGGCATTAAATGATGGCGTGAGTATTTGGCGCTTTAATAAGCCTAGCTCGCAAGTCAAAAAGTATGACAAAGTGATCGCATTTAAATTAAGCCCGATCGTGTATGAAGATGCAGTAATTGAGCTGATAAAATGGGCTGTTTTTGGCAAATTAACGGGTCAAGTGCCCATTACGTTATTACCAGAATATGCACTTAACTACCTTGATAAGTATTTAACCGCTGAAGAAGGTGACAGCAACTGCTACTGGCCAAAACGAGCCGACTTCTCAGACTGGTTAAGACCTAACTACAACTCAGACACGGTATACGATACTTGTTCGCAGCATGCTATTTGGCAGTACGTGCTACGTGACCAAAATGCGTTTAAGGCGCTATCGGCAGCTCTGACTACATTAGCCCAGCCATTATACGCGCCGATGTTTAATGCGTTAACTAACTTAGATAGTTAGCCAGTTATTTAGAACAGCCTCTAATTAGTTTTTGCTATTTTGTTCTAGGGCGTGTCTTTATTTCAAAAATGGTGATAAAAATGAGATAAATTGCCGTCAAACGAGGAAAATAGTGCCGATAATATCGGGATATTAACCAGCTATTTGACGATGTTTGGCAAAATTTAGCTATTTTTAGCCCATTTAGATAACTATCGAGTGAATTGAAGACACGCCCTAATAAATAATAATTAAAAGTATGCGCCCATATGACAGACCTTAGCGATCCAACCAATACCATTGACTCGTCTACACAACCGAACTTATTTGATGAATATTCAGATGAGCTGCCTTCGTCTGCTGTACCTGAACGTAAAAATGATGTCATACCAGCAGTTGACGTCGATCTAACGGGTAAACACCTAATCGAAGCCTCAGCGGGCACGGGTAAAACTTGGACGCTGACCGGTATTGTACTACGCCTACTGATCGAAGCGCGACGTGCGCCAGAGCAAATCATCGCCACGACTTTTACTCGAGCTGCCGCTGCCGAAATGCGTCAGCGTATCCATGATCGTTTGGTAGATTTTTATCAGCTATTACAATGGGTCACTAGCCTAAGTGCTGATACTGGCAATAAAGAGAGTCTCTATCCCAACATACTGCAAGTTATGCCTGAGGGAAATAAAGACGCACAAGCAGGCAGTAATTCAGACGTAGACGCAAACGTTGAGACAGGCATTGACGATTTAAATCAAGACCTTGCTACTGATAAGCAAGCGGCGGCAGAGAAACGTAAACAAGCAAAAAAAGACCGCGAAGATTGGCTGGTTAATCAGGCCAAATATGTGCGCTTAGATGGCATCATGCAAGATCCTATTAACCTGCATCTTGTCGGCTATTTGCTAGATCACGTGTACAGTTATCCAATGGCGGAAGCTATCAGGCGTACTGCATTGGTACTAACCACCTTGGATAAGCTATTTGTAGGTACGCTCGATAGCTTGGCGCAAAAATGGTTGACGGAGTACAGTAGCGAAACTGGTCACCAGCAGGGTATGGGGATTATTGAAGACAGCAGTATTGAACAAGTTACCGATAGTATTGTTCATGATGAGCTGCGTCAGTTTCAGAGCCGCTTATATTATGAGCAGCCTAAACTTTACGCGCTGATGGATCAGCAAGGTAAGCTGTCTGCAGTGGGTGATCATAAAAAGTATGTGACTCGCTCGCTTAATTTTATCTCTGCGCCGATTGATGAGATAAGGATTGAGAAAGGCTTTGACTTTGATGCATATGAAAAGCTAATCAATGAGTTTTCTCAGTTAGATTTAGCAGATATCCAGCCTTATTTAAATCCTGATTATAGAAAGTCTCAAGGGTTTCGTGGTGGTTCTAATCTAACCAAACAGTTTGATGCCATTATCGAGGTGCATCAAAAGATATCAGAGTATCAGCTGACCTTTAATAGCTATTTAAATGAGAGCGAAAACAAGATTTTGACATCATTGCAGGATTCTAGATATCCCGATGAAGATGGTAAAATTAAGAACTTTAATAAGAATAAAGAAAAAGAGCATCAGACGCTTTTTGAATTAGAGACCATTAGTAAGTTAATGGCTATTTTAGACATGCTTGATAGTTTAAATCAGCATATTTTGTTGGTATTAGCCAATCTTAACCGTCATATTGTGCTAGCTGTTCGCAATAGGCTGCCAGTAATTTTAGAAGAGCGCGGCGAGACGACCTTTAGTTTGCAGATGGTACGCTTAAACCAAGCATTGACTGGCCGCCAAGGAGATAAGCTGGCGCGTTATATTCGTCATCATTATCCTGTGGCATTGATTGATGAGTCGCAAGATATCAATGGCGAGCAAGCCATTATGATTGAAAGCATTTATTTGCCAAAGAATAAGCGTAAACAGTCGGACAATGACAAGCAGTCAACCACTAAAAAAGCCAATAATGAGTTTCTGCTATTGGTTGGTGATCCCAAACAGGCTATTTATGGGTTTCGCGGTGGCGATGTGGCCAACTACAACTATATGAAAGCCCAGTTTGACAAGAGTACGCTTTGGACACTTGATATCAATCGCCGTTCAAATGCCGGTGTGATTAACGCATTGAACTGCTGGTTTGGCATGGCTGATGCAGCAACTGCTGAGAATAAGCTGTCGCAGTTGGGTACTGGTATTCACTACCAACATATCAAAGCGGCAAAACCGGAATATGAGCTGTCTTGGTTTAATGAGTCAGATAGGCTAGATAACGTATTGGTGACAGAGGTTCTCTCTGCTCAGCCAGTGAGCTTGTTGCATCTGCCTTATGATAAGGACAAAGAGTTTGATTACGACGAGCATGAAATCACAGCTCGCCATATAGCCACTTTGCTTAATAGTGGTCAGACACTCAAAGGTAAGCCGATTCAGCCCAGTGATATTGGGGTGCTGGCACGTGCCAAAAAAGATCTGAAAAGGGTCGAAGATGAGCTAGTGAAACTTAATGTGCCGACTTTGACTACTAGTGATGTCAGTATCTTTGAGACTATTATGGCAGAAGATGTGGCAGCATTGCTGAGTGCCATGCTATACCCGTATCGTCATGACATGATTAATCGGGTATTGACCAGTCATCTATATGGACTGAGTATCAAAAACATCAAAGCCATGATGACGGATCATGAGTCAGGCATTACCGAAGGTAGCAGTGCACCAAGCGCCCATTCAAATAAGTCTAATTCGAAAGACTTCTCAGCGAATGAAGCTACTGATATTAAAAAAAGCTATCAAGACTTTATTACTTATCTAAAAGAAGGGGCACAGCGTTGGCAGCACTTTGGCATCTTATCAGCGCTACATTATTTATTAGATAAAAGTCCTGTGCAGCCGCAAGGCGTTTGGCAGGCCCTAGCTGCTCATCCAGAAGGTGACCGTCATATCATGGACTTGCGTCATGTGATGGACATTTTGGCGCAGTATGGTCTAGGCATGGGTGAGTATGAGTTGCTGGCGTGGTTTAGGCAGCATATAGATGCAGCACCCAACAGTGATTGGGCTAAGCAATATCCGCTACCGACAGAGTCTGGTGTGCAATTGATGACTATTCATAAGTCAAAAGGGCTTGAGTTCCCTATTGTCTATGTATTGGGAATGGGTGATGCCAGTAGGAAGTCTGGTAATAAGGAAGACTATGGGCTGTACCTATATAATGCGCAACAAGCGCCTTCAGCGCTAGTGCGGCAGTCGCTAGAAGTACAGCAGCCGATAGACAGTCAATCGACGGGTAATCAGCGCCGCTTCTCACCATTGCAAGGCTCTGCCACGGATGAGGGTTACTATACGGATATCGAGACACAAGAAGGTTTTGATGAGATAAGACGGCTTGGCTATGTGGCATTTACTCGAGCCAGTGAGCAGCTTTATGTGGTGCTGCGAGATCCGAGTAACAAGACAGGATTTGAGCTAAAGCCAGTGTTTTATTGGTTTGAATCGCCAGAAGCAAAGTTTGAGCTGCCGGATAGGCTCAAAGGTACCATAGGCATGCTCAGAGGTCATAAAGTTAATGAGTTCTATGACAATAATTACGCAAGCAATGGTGCTAACTCAGCAGGCGTAAATGACAATGTTCAGATAGTTGCTATCAAGTCAAATGCTCATAAGCCTAAAACAGAGGCTATTGAGTACGCGCCATTTTCTGAGGTGATGAAAACCAATTATTTTTATGGTTGGGCTAAGACCAGCTTTACCGCTTTAGCACGTCAGCTAGATGAATCTACACAAGCAATGGCGATAGTGGATGAGCGTATTGATGATGCGATAGACATTGATATGACAGAGTCTTCAGTTTCAGACCTCTCTTCACTGAATAGTAAAGAGTCTCTCGAACAAGACGATGAACTCAGTCCTAAGTCAGAAGATGATATCCGCTTTACTTTTGTAAAAGGTGCCAATGCTGGTACGTTTTTGCATGAGATATTTGAACAGATTGATTTCACTAATAAAGCCCAGTGGTCTCAGGTTATTGATAGAGCCATTAGTAGCTATCAGTTGCCGCTCATATATAGTAGTTCGGAACAACAAAGCCGCAGATCCCAAGGTAAGAAACAAAGAAATAGCGATGGGTTTGATCTTGAGTCAATAGATACAACCAAGCATGAGGCATTAGTTAATTGGATTGAAGAGGTGCTGCATGCGCCACTGTTGGCTTCCAATCAACCCTTGATTGCTCTTGATAAAGGTAAGCGATTTGCCGAGTTAGAGTTCAACATGGGGCTGTCAGAGAATTTCAAAGCACAGGATATTAGTAAGCTTTTCCAACAGTATTTACCTGACGAGACAGATAAACACGTCACTCTAGTGCCACAAAACAAAGCACATCTGTATCGTTATTTGCGTGGTGAGATTGACTTGGTGTATGAGCATGCTGGCAAGTATTATGTGGTCGATTATAAAAGTAACTTTCTAGGAAATAGCCTAAGCGATTATAATGAAAATACGCTTAAGCAAGCAATGTCTAAAGCGGGGTACTGGCTACAAGCAGCAATCTATCAAGTAGCATTACATCGGTTCCTTGCTATGAGGATCAGTGATTATACGGGTAACGAAGATAAATACTTAGGCGCTGTAGAGTACGTGTTTTTACGCGGTGTGTATGACCCGAATGCTCAGGCAGCTACTATGCCTACATCGCAAGATGTGGTTCAGTCTAATCACGATAGCTTGAGCAGTAATAGTTGCTATGGATTGGTTACTTGGGATATTCCCATTGCATTCATTAAAGGTCTAGATGCATTGTTTGGCCTGCCGGATTAATAAACCTTATATAGCAACTAGGTAGATAAAAATTGTTATAGCAGTTAATCAGATTAATAAGAGATAAATATACAATGAGTAATGATAATAATAAAAGTAAGTCAGCCATTAGCTTACAAGAGAGCTGGGCCAGTAACATCAGCGATTATATTTTGCTGCGCCGTCAGCAAACACATGTAGCATATGACGCAACAGATGCAAAGATAAACGATGAAAATAGAAGAATAGGTAAGTCGGAAAACAATGACTTATTTACTGCTCTATTCGTTATTTTAGCGGCTCATTTGGAAGAGGGGCATACTGTATTAACTGTCGATACGGCCGATCATGAAGCTCCCATGCAAGGTCAGATTAATGGGGAAATAGTCACGTTATATGCATGGCAGCAGCAATTATTAGAGATACTAGCAACACCAATTTTTGCGCTGATTGATACTCAGATAAAAACGCAACTAGACACGCAACTAGACGATGACACTACAACGGAGACATCGCTATTTGTATTACTAGATACTTTGTTTGGTCAGCGAGATTACCTGTGGGCGCAGCTAGCACTTAGTAATCATGAAAAAGAGACGTTGATCAAACGTTTTGATGCGATAACTACGTTATATCAGCGCTTGAAAAATAGCGACTTAAATACTTTCGTCCATTCAATCCATGAGCATGCTTTATTTGCTAACGTTGAGGCGAATACTAATTATAACAACAATCAAAATAGCCTAAGCAAGGATAATCAACCAATTATTTATAACATCGCTAAGAATAAAAAGACTCAAGGTTCAAAAATCACATTTTGGCTACACCGCACATGGCAAGCAGAATTTAATTTAGCAAAAAATATCAACAATATCTTAAATCAGCAAGTAAGTCCTTTACAGATAGCAATACCTGAAAACCTTCATGAGCACCAAGTGAAGGCAATCAATGTCGCTAATAATAATGCGTTTAGTATTATTACTGGTGGTCCAGGCACAGGTAAAACATATACCGTGGCTCAATTGGTCATTGCGCTGCAGCAAGCGACAGAGAGTGGGGGGGATGGGGCTGAGTATATTCGATTCAGTACGGACAGTGCCAGTTTGGCATTGGCCGCACCGACGGGTAAGGCTGCCCAACGTATGCAAGAATCTCTACAGGCGGCTTTAGATGACGCAAATGTAGAGTTGCAGTTGCAAGAGGCAAAAACCATCCATCGTCTACTAGGTATCGGTCGAACGGGTAGACCGCGCTACGATGCCAACAACCCACTCGGTGAAGATATTATCATCGTTGATGAGGCATCTATGCTCGGAGTCGAGTTGGCCAATTACCTTGTGAGCGCTGTAAAGCCAGGTGCTAGGCTGATATTATTAGGCGATGCTAATCAGTTAGCAGCCGTCGATGCAGGAGCAGTATTGGCTGATCTATGCCGTATTCCACTACTGCAACCAATACACGCAGAGCTAACAGAGAGCCGCCGATTTAGCGCCGAGTCAGGTATCGGTAAACTGGCCACTCAAATCAATAAAGCAGAGACAAATCTTCAAGCTATTTGGCAATTATTAAGGCAAGACGCTGCTTTGAGTTTTCAATATGTTAATACGTTACAAGCAGAGTCCATATCAAATAACAAGATAAAAAATAGCCTAAGCAAAGGAAAAATTATTTTAAAAACCTCAAGTAATTACCGATCATACATAAATAAAATTAGAAGTTTACTAGAAAATCCAATAGAAAAATCCGTGCCAGAATCAGTTAAAAGTACTACCTCTTCGTTAATGGAGGTATTTAATCAATTTAGAATTTTGACCGCTGGCCACAATGGTGAATGGGGCGACCACTATATCAATAACTACCTCACTCAATGGCATCTTGCTGAGTTAAAGTTACCATTGGGTCAAAACACATGGTTCCATGGACGTCCTGTTATGGTTTTACAAAATAACTATGAGCTTGGGCTATTTAATGGGGATATTGGTTTCTGCTTACAAATATCAGATGAAAGAAGCCAATTAGAGGTATTCTTTGAAAATAAGACACAAGGGATAGCTGTTAATTTGCTAAATGAAGAGGTGATAGCCACGGCGTATGCAATGACTATTCATAAGTCGCAAGGATCCGAATTTGATCATGTTGCTATTACTTTTGATAACAGCCATGCACGGTTACTGAGCAAAGAGCTTATCTATACGGCAGTGACTCGTGCTAAGAAGCAGGTAACGATATATAGTACCAAGCACGCCTTAGAAAAAGCAGTTCAGACACCAACTGAGCGGCATACTGGTTTGGCATTACAGTTTTAACGATTCATTCAAGTTGTTGTCGACGCAATAAGTCAGCGCAATAAAAAAGCATCCAAATTGGATGCTTTTTTAGGACTTAACTATTTTAATCAATTAAGTCTAGAATTAAACTTTGTCTTCTTTGATTGCATAGATACCTGGCAGGTGACGCAAGTAACCATGGAAATCCATACCACAACCGTAAACATAGCGATCTGCAACATCAATACCCACAAAATCTACGTCAAAATCTGCAACTTTGCGATCATGTTGCTTGTTAAGCAAGACACAAGACTCAAGTGATAGAGGCTTTTCTTTGCTTAATTCTTCAACAACTGCTTTTAGGGTAATACCTTCGTCAAAGATGTCGTCAATCAACAATACGTGCTCACCTTCGATACTAACATCAGGCTTGAATTTCCAATCAAGCTCATTAGTACCTTCGTTATCACGATAACGAGTCGCATGAATATAGTGCATGCGATGGTAGAACGTAAGATGTGTCAGTAGTTGACCAGCTGGGATCAATCCGCCGTTCATCACGACCATAACAATTGGGTTTAGACCAGCATAGTGTAGATTGAGCTGAGCGGCCAAACGCTCATAAGCAGCAGCTACTTCGATACTGCTAATAAGGCACTCTGAGTTGCGTAAGGTTTTTTCAATTTCTTGGTTACTGATTTGGGTCATCGGGTGCGCCTTTGGTAAAAAGTGCCGCTTATTTTAGCAAATTTTAGTGAATTTGCCCAACGTCATATGACTTTTGGGACAAAATTAATCCAACTTTTGGGGTTATTCTGGCTTTTCTATAATAAATGGACGGTAATAATTGGCCAATCTATTCAATGAGTCATTTGGTAGGTCAGGTAATAGCTTATTAAGTGCCATACTCATGCCTTTATCAATTGCCGATTTGGCAACTGGAACTGACTTACGTTTGATCATGCCTAGCTTTAATGTCTCGGCATAACGACTGATAAAGTGGGTCAATGTTTCTTCGTTCATGGTTTCAAGTGCCGTTTTAAATTTGGCTCTATCTACATGCTCAGGCGTGATAGCAGCAAACCCTTCAGTGATTGTATTCGCATCTTTTTCTGATAGTTTAAAGCCGACACGTTTAACGCCTTCGTTATCAATAAAGGTTGCGTGATCTCTTAGAAAATGAAAACTTGGTAATACGTCTTTGTTGTTTTCTTTACCTAGTAAGATATTGAGTAGAGTGTCTGTCGCGCGTTCAATCGTTCCAACAATTTTACGCATAGAAGCTTGGCGCTCAGGGTTAGGAATAATATCTACCAAACCAACCAATAAATTATCAGTAAGATCACGCGCTGTCTGATGCGTAAGAGCATCGCGATAAGGGTAGTACTCTACATTCTCATTTGAAGCAACGACTTGTTCGGCCTCACTGATTAAAGCTTTTAGTTTATCTGAGGGTACGAATCCAAAATAATGTGCCATTGCACTTCCTTTATTTGTTGTTTTTTATGTCTTACTTGCGTTACATTTATCACCAAATCGGTTATTATTCAAACAAAGTTTTAGTCTCAGGCTCATCAAACCAAATGCTGATTAGTGAAATGCCCTAGTTATAAGATAAATGACTTTGTTGATTGGTAATAATTTTGCAAATTGCTAGAATTTACCTAAACGATAGATGAGCTGAGTCACTCATCGCACACTAATTTAGCATATTTTTCATATTTTAATTCAAAAAGCTTGAACTTATAAGGCTATTGACTACTTGTCTAGGGAGAGATGAGATGAATAGTGCTATTGTACTACTATTCGCCGTTGCCGCTATGCTCTGCGGCTACGTATTTTATTCAAAATTTATCGCCACCAAAATTTTAGCATTGGACAACAGCCGTCCTACACCCGCACATACGATGAAAGATGGGATCGATTATGTCCCTACCAATAAGTATGTATTGTGGGGGCATCACTTCACGTCAGTGGCAGGGGCTGCACCAATTATCGGTCCTGCCATTGCAGTCATTTGGGGCTGGGTGCCTGCCATTATTTGGGTAGTGGTAGGTACTATCTTTATGGCTGGCGTACATGATATGTCTGCTATTTGGGCAAGTATGCGTAATAGAGGTCAGTCGATTGGCTCTATTGCTGGTACTGTCATGGGCACACGTGTCCGCAGCTTGATGATGGTTGTTATCTTCTTATTACTACTGATGGTCAATGCTGTATTTGGTGTAGCTATTGCCAATATGATGATCAAGACGCCATCTGCGGTATTGCCAGTTTGGGGTGCCTTAGTGGTTGCCTTTATCATCGGGCAGTGTATCTATCGCTACAATATGAATTTGGTCTGGGTGTCCATTATCGGGGTAACTGCCTTGTACGGGCTTATCTATCTCGGCCCTATGTTCCCGATTGTGTTACCTGAAACCGTGATGGGCTTGCCTGATAACGCAGTATGGATCTTGATCTTGTTCGCCTATGCGGCGATTGCGTCGTTGTTGCCCGTATGGATGCTGCTTCAACCTCGTGATTATATTAATGGCTTACAGTTATTTGTCGGTTTGATTTTATTATATGCTGCTATTTTTATTGGCACGCCTAATATTGTCGCGCCAGCCGTTAACACTGCATTGCCAGCCGATACACCGTCACTGCTGCCATTGTTGTTTGTGACAATTGCTTGTGGTGCCATATCAGGTTTCCATGGTTTGGTCGCCACAGGGACTACCTCTAAGCAGATTGATAAAGAAGAAGACGTTCGTTTCGTTGGTTACTTCGGTGCATTGGGTGAGGGTATGCTAGCACTTGGGGCAATCCTTGCAGCAACCGCAGGTTTTGCGACTCTTGGTGATTGGCAAGCGGTCTATCAAAAATTTGGTGATGGCTCTATCGGTGCGTTCATCGATGGCGGTGCGACCATCTTGAATGCAGGCGTTGGTATCGATATGGTGCTATCACAGACCATGCTTACAGTAATGGCTGCATTGTTTGCTGGTACGACGATGGATACTGGCGTACGTTTACAACGTTATATCTTCCAAGAATTTGGTGAATTTTATAATTTACCCGTATTGAATAAGAGTGTCGTTGCAACGTTACTTGCTGTCGGAAGCTGTTTGTTATTAGCGTTCGGTGCTGGTGGTATCGATGGTGCTGGTGGTATGATTATTTGGCCGCTATTTGGTACGACCAATCAGTTAATGGCCGCCTTAACCTTAATGATCGTTACCATCATCTTATTACGTAAGGGCAAGCCAGTTTGGTACACCTTAGCACCATTGTCGTTCTTGTTGGTTATGACTGTCTTTGCACTATTGATTCAGCTCAAAACCTTCTTTGCTGATGGTAATTGGCTACTTATTATTATGGACATTATTATCTTAATCGCAACTATTTTAGTGACGTTTGAGAGTTTGTCTGTACTACGTAAAGAGTGGTCATTACATAAAGGCAAAAGCGGTGAGGTTTAAACATTAACCCATATTAAGTATCTGTTTAATAAAAAACGCTAGCAGCAATTGCTGGCGTTTTTTGTATCAGATAGGCATGATAGATCATAAGAATTAAGTAAAATATGAGTACATTATGGAAAATGAAAACACATCGAATGATATAGAAAACCTTCAACCACTAGAGAGCACTCAACCATGGTGGCAACGGTTTAAGAGTGGATTAAATGAGTTTTATCATGCGCCTTATCGTCAGACGATGGCACGCGCGGCACGTGATGAAGAAGATTTTTTTATGTTGCTTATGTTTGCTGAGAGCTTGGGAATTGATAATCCCGCCAGCTTTTATACATTAGAGTTGCAACCATTATTTTTAGAGAACTTTCATGAGTGGCATACACGTATGGGAATGGATAGATGTCCATTTGACCACGTCGGCTGCTGCTAACAGTAGTGGATTGACTATATAAAAAAGTAGCTAAGCATTTATTAGATAATGAGACAAAATACGAGATAATGATATGGCATTACACCCTTTACATGGATTGGTAGAGCAGTTAGAGACACAACCGATTATATTTATCGGCGGCAAAGGCGGTGTAGGGAAGACCACCACTGCAGCAGCCCTAGCCAGCTACTATGCAAGCCAGCAGCAAAAAACCTTAATTGTCTCAACCGATCCAGCACATAGTTTGGGTGATGTATTAAATGTAAGACTCAATAATGATAAAACGGTAATATCACCTTATCTAGATGCTATTGAGTTAAATCCTGATGTGATTGTCGATGAGCACTTCGCTCAAGTCGAAAATACGATTAAAGCTTATGCCAACCCAGATATGATGCCAAAAATTCGTGAGCATCTGAGGCTATCTAAGTCGGCACCTGGCGCTCAAGAAGCCGCGATGCTCGAATCCATGTGTCACCATTTAGTCGAAGCGGCAGATGCTGGGTATGAACACATCATCTTTGATACCGCACCGACAGGTCATACTTTGCGATTATTGGTATTACCAGAAATGATGGGGGCATGGACGGATGGGCTGCTTGCACAGCAGCGACGACAGGCCAAACTACGTTCGGTGGCGACGCATTTGGACAGTCACAATCAGAAAAACAGCACGCAAAAGAACGACGTAGCCAATCCGTTTGCAGCCAAAAAATCAGATCGCTGGGAGCAAGCTGTCTCAGTATTAGAAAGACGTAAACAGCTGTTTCGCCAAGCAGGGTTGCTACTACATGACCGTACACAAACAGCGATTGTGTTGGTGATGACCGCTGATGTTTTACCATTGGCTGAGACCAAGCGAGCTATCGAGCAATTAGAAGATAGTAAGCTCATGCCAGCAGCAATCGTCATCAATCAGCTGATATCAACTGCGCAGTCGGATGAGTTTTGGCGACGCCGCGCTGAGCGTCAGCAGCATCTACTGCAGGATATCGAACAAAGCTTTACCAAGTACCCGCTGTATCCGATTTACCTGCAACAGACGGATGTACGTGGTACTGATGCATTGAGTGCGTTGTTAAGTGTATAAAGTGCATAGATAGTTCGCTGGTAATTTATGACTCACGCTTATACGACTGTAGTTTACCTGACAGCGACCATGCCATGTCTGTGCGTAATAACTGAGCTTGTTCGGACTTGCCGCTGCTAAGCGACGACCATTGTGGTTTACCACGCGCTTTTTTGAGCTCACTTGGTAGTTTGTGTGCTGGCCATACCGTAATTGGATTATTGTCTTCATCTGCATGGTCACTGTCGTCAGTTAACGACGTTCCAAGACTACTGTTTTCGCTCTTATATAATAACTGAGTGGCATCTGTAGCAGCATGACCACGATGACGTAAGGCCGTAAGTAAGTCTAATGCTCGTGTTGCTAATAGCGTCAATGTTGCAGGATCAATATATAAGCGTTTTACCCCAGTAATCCTATCGGCAATACTGCTGGTGTTTGATAGTAATCCACCAGCGATACCACCTATGGCGGCACCCAATCCCAATGTCGTACCTAGGGCTGCGGCATCGATACCTAGTCCTAGAAGCGCACCAGCTGCTGCACCAGAAGTGGTACGAATACCATAGCTTTTGAGAAGTTCAGGGTCGAAAGGGTCTTGTTGATAGGCTTGTAATTCAAGCGGCGTTGCTGCGACGGCATTGTCATAAAACTTATAAAGGTTAAGTAAGTTGTGCTGCATCGCACGCTCACTTTGCCTAACCGCTTCTTGCATTTGCTGTAACACAGGAAGTGGGTCGTCATCTTCATTGATCTCGCGTACGAAGGCGGCGACATTCAACAAAAAATCAGCGATGATAATATTGGCCTCGTCATACAGCTTCGCCCAATCCTCAGTCCGTCGTTGCATCAACTGCTCAAGCATCTCAGAGTGGGTGAGCATGGTTGCTAGGTTTTTCCATAGGCGCATTTCATCTTCAAACTCAAACGCGACCGAATCGAAACGCGTTGAGATATGCAGATTGCGTCTTGCCAGCATCGTCTGCCAGTCGTCGATATTGGCATTCTGGCTGTCTGTAAAATTAAAAACAGGCATGACAGGAATCGCAGCCCAAGACAAAATAGCTAGCTCGTCTTTATATTTACCCAATACAGGCTCACGAGCATCTACCACGTAAATGGCCATATCACTTGTCAGCAGCTGACGAATTACTTTGGATTCTTGACTATAATCATAGGGCAACTCGTAGTTGTCTGCACCTTGAGCAACATCCGCCGCCAAAAACTGCTGTAAGCGTTCAATACCATCACGGCGACTGGCAGTGTTGTCCTCTAGCCAGTCCATAAGCCCTGAAGCATCTTCCAGACCAGGTGTGTCGTATAATGCCACTAGCACCTCACCAGTTCGACTGTCTGTCAGCTGTGCTTGCTCAACGTGACGTGTGGTTGCAGCTTCGTTTTTGACTTCACCAAAATATACGTCTCGCAATAACGTGCGCAGTATAGAGGTTTTACCCGTATTGGTATGACCGACAACGGCTAATTTGAGCGGTTCACCACTGGCGATGGTTTTCTTTGTTACCCTTGACACTGGTGCTGTCGTTGCTGATGCTTCGGTTGATACAGGTTGATTATCCTGAGTAGCTATTGACTGAGCTACTGTGTATTTTGATGTGTTGTCTGAAGGATGATTTGAGACATCAGAAGTTGGCTCATAAGCTTTGTCCGCAAAGAGACCTGCAGGCTTATTATTTTCATGATTATTTTTATTGTCATTATTCATAGTAACGTCTTATATTTATTGATGACCGAAATACATAGTAGCCATTTATTGTAAAACAAATCTGACTGGGTATCGGTTATGAATGCGTATTGTCATATCATAAATCGTAGGCTAAGCGAGATTGACACCGTATCCAATTTATAGAGAATTGACTATATTAGACAGCACTTGGTGGACGCAGCAGTACCTTTAGCTTTTTCTTTAACCCTTTGGCACGAAAGAACCGCTGCCACATACGGTAAAAGACCCCAAATATTAGGCTAATGATATTATCGTGGCTGGCTTCACCAACGGCACCGTATTTAACGGGATTGTTGACGGTATCTTCTTCTACATAAGTGCCGAACCAGCGGTCAAAAATAATGAGAACGCCGCCGTAATTTTGGTCAATGTATTCGTCGTTGGTGCCATGATGGGCGCGGTGATTGGATGGGGTATCAAAGACATACTCAACCCATTTGGGAAATTTCCCCACGGTTTCGGTATGGATAAAGAATTGATAAATCAAATCTAACGCATAAAAGAAGAATACCCAGACTGGATGAACCCCTAGCATCATCAGCGGAACAAAAAACAACCACCAACCCGTTACAGAGTACAGCAGGCTTTGACGCATGGCGGTGGATAGATTCATATGATCATCTGAATGATGCACGACATGTGCTGACCAAAACCAATTCATACGGTGTGACGCACGATGGAACCAGTAATAGCTAAACTCAACCGCGACGAATATAGGTATGGCGGTAAGCCATGTCACCTCAATAGTAAATAAGCGATATTGATATAACCATAAGCAGATAGGTATGACGATAAGCGCTTGGACAATCAATTCAAACCCTAGATAAGAGCCGCCCAAACTAAAATTGGTCATCGCACGGCGCCAACTAAAGCTTTTACTATTGCCACGCTTGGACTGATACAGCCATTCTGCTAAAAATAACAAGAAAAATGGGCCACCAGCCAGCGGTAGCAGCCACTCCTGCCAATACGCAGGTAGAATGCTTGCCAGCATTGGCTGCCACGACTCTGGCGCAGCCGTTAAGATACTTTGGTTTAACGCATCTCGGTAACCATCCAATAGTTGACCATACTGACCTAGGGTCATAAGGGGGCTGTCTAAAGAGATATCTGCTGCCATCTTGGGCTCCTAGCCACTATAAAACATCCTTGTCATCTTGATATAACGTCACAGCTATCAAAATATATCTTAACAACTGTTATATCAATAAGTCTTTAAGCCTGTCTGAGGTTATAGATCTATAATATTTATTTATTGTATATCATGCGAGTCATAATGATAAGTTCATATATGAAAAATAGATTGCAAGTAATAGATTAAAAATTAGAATGTATTAAGCATCTATATCAACCAAGCCAATTTTTCGTGCAGAGAGCGCTGTTTGCCATTGCTTATAGCGAACTGCTTGTTTGTCTAATGGCTCATCATCGGTACGTGCATCAGTCAAGCTAGCCGCAGAGTTGGTATCGCTAAGCAGCTGTACAATAAGCCCATCTTTGGCGTGAGTAGCGATTTGATCGATTTTTCGTAGCGTACCGCGGTCGGGCAGTGCGTTGCTATGAATGCCAAGTAAGACCTGTACAGGATGCGCATCTAAGTAGTTTTTAAGCCGTGCCATATCATCACGGTCATCAACGATGCCAAAATCCTCAACTTCGCTTGATTGTTCAAAACCATGGTTGCTGCCATCAAGCCCTGACTGCCACCATTCGTCCTGATTTGCAGGGTATTCAAGCAGCGCAACTAACTTTTTGCCCATACTGACCGTCGCTTTTGGGGCGATAGGGGCTAGCGCTTCTATAAAGTCATCAGCATCTACCACGTGCCGCTGCCAAAAGTTTAGGATTTTTTGATAATACGGCTGTTTGATATCCAAACGCATTTTTTTGCGGCGGAACATCAATGCACAAAACGCCCATGCTATCGCTCTAGGTACAATGCCGTACATCAGCAAGCTACCAATCAGTAATCCTGCCCACTGCCGTGCAACAGACAGCGGCATCGCTTCGGTGACAAGCCTGCTCTGTGCGATCGCTGTACTGTCTGGCACACCAAACCCTACCATACTCGGTAGCCATCCTAATACTTGAGTCAAGCTCACCAGCGCCTGATCAGAGAGTAAGGTTGACTCCCAGCTAAAGCTATACTGACGTACAATCAGCAAAAATATAATTGCAAGCAGCATACCGGTCAATGTCGCAAGCCACAACTGATGGCTAAACCGCCCCAAATACCAACGCATACCGCTGTGCTGCAACTGGCGTTCATACAGATCGACAGCCGCTTTGGTCACATCGTCTTTACCGCGTATGAGATAACTTGGACTGACAAAGCTCGCAAACCAGCTGGGCGATTGCTGATCTCGATTGACAAGTGTCATGAAAAGCCAGCCGCCAAGCATAATGGTATGAAAACCAAGTAGACAGACCAACACATAAAAGAAATTCACAACATTAGACTGCAATAGCGTGAATAACCCCAAAAACCCTGAGATACACCACACCACGCTCATAACGATCATAATGCCTTTTATACGACCGTCAATCTTGCCTAGCACACGCGCAAGCGCCCCGTTACTATCTATACGTGATGCCCGTCGATGCAGCTTTTGAATAGGCGTACCGTCCTCGCCCTGTAGCTTTTCCGTGATTAATAACGGGTCAGTGGCAAAGACGTGCTGATCGGTCTCTAAAGCACGTACCAGCTCGGTCAGTTGATCTTGGGGTGATAGCATAATGCGATAATATCCGTATGAAGGCGTCAATATAATAAATAGGAAGCAAAAAATGCGCGTTCTAATCGTTATAGATTATTGTAGCGTATATAGAATGAGGATGACTTGTATTATTTTTATCATAGTAAACGCTTATAAAGTCAGCCAAAATGAATAAATGAAACCCAATCGTGTCAAAAAGCGTATCAAAGAGACATATCAAAAAAAAGGAAGGTGGCGTATGAATAACGAAATGAATAATAAAACCTATCTTATCATCGGCGGAACAGGCGGCATTGGTCAAGCCATGGTGCAACAGCTAATACAAGGAGCGACTGCTAATCAAACGGACAGTCAATCTAATCAAAGCCATCGCACACAAGTCTTCGCCACTTATCATCGCAATGAGCCAAACATTGAAGCAGAAAACCTGCACTGGCTCCCGATGAACGTCAGTGATGAGGACAGCATTAAAAAAGCTGCCGATACCATCAAACAGACAGTCGGTCACGTGGATTGGGTAATCAACTGTGTAGGACTATTACATACAGCGACAGCGCAGCCAGAAAAGGCCTTGCGACAGATGGAAACGGAGTTCTTTTTGCAAAACATGCAAATCAATGCGCTAGCCAGTTTGCTGATAGCCAAACATATCAAACCATTGCTCGCCAAGGCTAATCGCAGCGCCAATCATCCTGCTGTTTTTGTGACCGTATCAGCCCGCGTCGGTAGCATCACTGATAATCAGCTAGGTGGCTGGTATAGCTATAGAATAAGCAAGGCGGCGCTCAATATGGGCATGAAAAACTTAAGTATTGAATGGGGCAGATCACTTAAAGATGTATGCGTGGTGGTTATGCAACCAGGCACCGTGAATACTCAGTTGTCTGCACCATTTCAAGGCAATGTCGCTGAAGGACATCTATTCTCGCCAGCGTATAGCGCAGAGTGCTTATTGGAGGTGCTCTCAGGTATGACTGCTAGCCAGTCAGGCAGTTTTGTCGATTGGGCAGGAGAGTCAATACCTTGGTAGCCGTTAAACTGACGCTAGCGTACTAGTAAGCCATCAATCTAATACGCTTCAAACAGCGACATAAACTCATTCACAGGCGTCTGCTCCAGCCTTTCTTGATCGTCGCATAACCCAACGATCTGCTGACAACGGCTGTCGACAAAGCGAGTTGCCAGACTGGCACGGAACTTTGCCTCTAATACAGGAATGCCTTCGGCGCGGCGGCGTTTATGACCGATAGGATATTCAACAGCCACTTTTTCTGTACTGCTGCCATCGTTAAAAAATACTTGAATGGCATTGGCAATAGAGCGCTTGCTTGGGTCATGATAGTCTTTTGAAGACTTCGCGTTTTCTTCTACAACCATCTTGCTGCGTAGCTCATCGATTGATAAATGCTGTTCGTGATAGTCATCCTCGTAGTTCTCTGCCATCAGATCGCCTGTCAACAACGGCACAGCCACCATATACTGCAAACAGTGGTCACGATCGGCTGGATTGTCAAGCGTGCCTTCTTTAGAAATGATGCGAATCGCTGAGTCATGGGTAGTTAGGACAATTCTCTCGATATCGTCAATTCTGCCTTTGATGTGTGGGTGTAGAATCACCGCGGCTTCACAAGCAGTTTGCGCATGAAACTCAGCCGGAAAGCTTATTTTAAATAAGATGTTTTCCATCACGTAACTACCAAAATCCCGCTGGAATTTAAAGCGACGATCGTCTTCAGGCTTTGTCGCTAGATCCTTATTGGTATGGCTAAATAGCACATCATAGAATCCCCACTGCGGTGCGGTTAATGCGCCAGGGACACCCATTTCACCACGCGCTGTTATATCTACCAGACGTACCGCACGACTGGTCGCATCACCTGCTGCCCATGATTTTCGGCTGCCAGCATTGGGTGCATGACGATAGGTGCGCAGTGCCTGACCATCGACGATAGCTTGTGAGATGGCTGCCATGATGCGCTCACGTGGCAGCTGATAAAGTTTTGCGACGACGGCTGTTGATGCTAACTTGACCAAAAACACATGATCAAGACCCACACGGTTGAATGAGTTTTCGAGTGCCAGTACACCTTGTATCTCATGCGCCATGATCATAGCCTCAAGCACTGCTCTCATGGTCAGTGGTGATTGACCTTGGCTGATATTTTTTTGACTAATATAGTCGGCGACCGCCAAGATACCACCCAAGTTATCAGAAGGATGGCCCCATTCAGCAGCAAGCCACGTATCGTTATAGTCAAGCCAGCGCACCATACAGCCAATGTCAAAAGCAGCTTTGATGGGGTCTAGTCTATATGAAGTGCCAGGCACGCGAGCGCCATTCGGCGTTATTTGATCGGCGCAAATGGGACCCAAATGCTTGGTGCATTCAGGGAAGCGCAGCGCAAGTAAGCCACAGCCTATGGTATCCATCAGACAGTGGCGTGCGGTATTCCACGCATCAGCAGGGTTTGGTGATTGATCGTCTATTGAGTAATTGAGAACGTAATCGGCAATTTTTTGAATTTCATCGTCGTATTCTGGACGGACGTTGCTCTCTACCGTCGCATCGTTTGTATTTGAATTGGCTTTATTTGAATGATTATCTAAGTGATTATCTAAGTGATTATCTAAGTGATTATCTAAGTGATTATCTAAGTGATTATTTAACATGGTTGTTACCTCTTCCTGAGTGTGCTACTTCCTTGACGGATTATCTCAGCCATCCTTTTAAAGGAATCATCATTTAAAAGTAGCATACTCAATATGGAACAACCAATTTGAATTATGTTAAGAATTAAGATGTTAGTAGCGAATCTAAATCATTAAGTACAACAGACCTAAAACAAACAAAGCGGCCATGATAAACAGCAGGAAACTTAAAACTTTGGTCGTGGTTGACGCAGTGTCCGTGCTCTCTTTTTTAATTTTGTTTTTCTTAGCAACGTATAGCACCATTTTTACATGCTCGATATTGTCCTCGAGGTAGTGCTCGCCTTCAGGCACAAAACCTAATGACTCATAAAAACTCAGTAAGTAAACCTGTGCTGAGATGATAATCGGACGCTTTTTACCATACTTTTTGCGGCACTGTGCAATAGCCTGATTCATCATCTGCCGTGCTAGGCCATCACCTCTATGCTCCGATAGCACAAGCACTCTACCGATAGCAGGCATCGCAGTGTGGTTGGTCTTAATGGTAGGGTCAGCAACCGATAGATTGGATTTTAGCTTATTAAACTCAGGTGGAATGATACGACAATAGCCCACCAATGCTGCATTTTGATGAGCGATTAGGTGCAAGCAATCAAAATCAACTTCATCCATATCTTGATAGGCACAGTTTTGTTCGACGACAAACACTTGCGAGCGCGCCTTTAGGATATGGTAAAGATCAACTGAGGTCAGCTCGTCAAAGGTTTTTAGAGAAAATTCACAATTCATAATAGTCTAGCTTCTGGCGATAGGCGGTAAAATAGAGGCATTATAACGATTTAAGTACGTATTAACCATTCCTAACCGTTTAGGGTCTGGCTGATTTTGTCTAAGTTTAGGCTATCAGACATAGCGCTAAAGATTTCAAAATATTTGCCGCGTTGGGCATAGAGTGCCTCGTGCGTACCTGTCTCAACCACTTCGCCATTTTCTATCACCACCAGATCGTCGGCATCGATAATTTGAGCGATATTATGCGAGACCATAATGACGGTACGGTCTTTTTTGATCAGATCGAGGCTTTTTTTGACCTGCTGACTGGCGATAGCATCTAGACTGGCTGTCGGCTCGTCTAAAAACACAATAGGCGGGTCTTTTAAAAACATCCTTGCCAGCGCGATACGCTGCTGTTGACCACCTGATAAGGATTTGGCAGTACTCTCATAGCCATCAGCTAACCCTATGATCTGCTCGTGGATAGAGGCTTTTTTTGCAGCCACGATGATGTCATCTTCGCTAGCATTCATATCGCCATAACGGATGTTTTCACTAATCGTACCCGAAAAAATATGATTACTCTGTAGGACTAGGCCGATGCGCTGACGCAACTCATGGGTATCACAGTCAGCCAAATCATGCCCATCTAGGCAAATCGTGCCAGCGTCTGGGGCATAGAACTTGACTAATAGATTGATAATCGTGCTCTTGCCTGCGCCAGAAAGGCCAACCAACGCGGTGATACGATTAGGCTTGATAGTAAAGCTGACGTTTTTTAGCGCTTGCGTGCCATTAGGATAGGTAAAATCAACGTTTTTAAGCTCGATATGGCCCTTTAGGTTTTCGCTACTGATGCCATCGATGTTTTCGACTTGTTTATCGTCTTCTAAAATATCGAAAAAACCTTCGGCATAGGTCAATGCATTATTAATCTGGTCGTAGATGCGGTGTAATTGACGGATAGGAGCGGCGACATTTTGAAATAGCATGACATGAAACAAAATCATGCCAATGGTCATCTCACCTTGTAGCACAAAATAAGCGGTGAGCAGGATGATAACCACCACACCAATCTGCTCGATAAAGGTTTTGATGGCATCATAAATAAAGCCAATACTACGAATGCGTAGCTGATTGTCGGTCATTTCCTTTTGAATGGCTAAGTGCTTCTCAGCCTCGATGGACTCACGGACAAAGGATTTCACCACGCTGATCGAATTAATCAAAGAGATCACCAAACCGCTTTTTGCTTCTCTATAGCCGCGCATCTGCCGACGAAAACCTTGTAGACGCTGCGCTTGTTTTTGACTGATAAAAAAGTAAATGGGTATGATAATAAGACCGACCATGCCCACCCAAAAATTGGTCGAAAACATGATAATAAGTGCCACAATTGCATTGGCAAATAGCGGTAGCATGTCGATAAAGAAGTTTTGCACGAGGCTGGTTAAGCTGCTGACCCCATAATCAATACGGGTTTGCAACTTGCCGCTGTCGTTTTCGCTACTGGTATAAAATGCCATCCGATAGGTCAAGATGCGCTCAATGATTTTTTGCGATAAATCACGTGATAGATTGATACGAATCTTTTCGCCGAAGAAGCGTTGCCCAAACGAGATGAATATCGACAATATCTCTTTGGTTAAGAGTACCGCACTGATAATGGTCAGCATGCGCACGCCAGCTTCCCAAGGCTCAGCGAGGGTAGCGATTTCGGTCAAGGTATCAACGGCATAGCGCAGCACAAAGGCATTAACTTGCGCGGTAAAGGAGCCTAGAGCAGTCAGCGCTAAGGTGGCGATGATAAGCAAGCGATAAGGCGCGGCAAATACCGCCAGTTTTTTGAGGATATCCCACAGTAGTGCCCGCCGTTCTTTCTTTTCGACTGGCGGTTTTTTGTCTAATTGCACACGGCGTGGCTGGGGAGATGTTGGCATAAAACTCTATCGCAAATTGAAATAAGCCATGGCTACGCTTAAAATGCATCCGCTGGCACAAAAACTTCACCAACCATAATACGCCTTGCTGAGCGGCTCATCGACACTTTTTTGGCTTGCCAGCGCCCATCGACCAGTTCGGTTTTTCCGCCGACGAGCAATGTGCCTGATGGGTGGCCAAAACGCACCTCTGTCAGCTCGCCAGCGCCTGCTGCTTGATTGACGAGCGTGCCTTGTGTGGTTGCTGCAGCGGCAATAGCGACGGCTGCTGTACCCATCATGGCGTGATGCAGTTGACCCATACTCATGGCACGTACCACTAAATCAATCTCACTTGCATCGACCGACTTACCACTAGAGGCGGTATAGCTCTGTGCTGCGCCAACCCAAGCGACTTTAGGAATGTGTTGGCTGGTCTGTGCCTCGCTCACGTCTTTAAATAATCCCATCGCAACACCGCCTGTGGCACGGATTTTCTCAAGTTTAGCAAGTAGCTCACCGTCGCTATTGATGTCGCCTTGTAATTCAGTACCGGTAAAACCTAAATCTTCTGCTTTCATAAAGATGGTTGGGATACCTGCGCTGATAAAAGTGGCTTTGACGCTATCAGATTTTAGACCACAATCTGACACATCAAAATCATCGACTAAGTTGCCAGTAGGGAACATGTCGCTGGTCGCATCTACAGGATCGATAAACTCAATTTTGACTTCAGCCGCTGGGAAGGTCACACCGTCCAATTCAAAGTCGCCCGTTTCTTGAACTTGTATTTTGTTTTTTTCATCTAAATAGACAGGCACATGGGCAATAATCGTCTTACCGATATTTTCTTGCCAAATGCGTACTTCACAAATACCGCTATCTGCATTGTCATCGATACTATTAGCAATTTTGTCGGCATCGACCAAACCCATATTAATGGCACAGGCACCAACGGCTGCGGTTAAGTTGCCACAGTTACCCGCCCAGTCAATCATTGGTTTGGCGATATTAACTTGTCCAAACAGATAATTCACATCATGATCTGAGCTAGACGAGGCCGATAAAATAACCGTTTTTGACGTACTAGAGCTACCATTGCCCAAACCATCAATCTGCTTGCCATAAGGATCTGGACTACCGATGACCCGTAATAGGAAGTTATCACGTGACTCGCCAGCGACTTGGCAACGCTCAGGTAAATCAGATAATTTAAAGAATGTCCCCTTTGAGGTACCACCGCGCATATAGGTAGCAGGAACGGATATTTGCGGGGCGAAAGAGGCTTTTGATTTAGTATTGGTTTGGGCCACTGTATTAAGTCCTTTTTATATTGTTATAAGATTGGGTATGGTGTCATCAGAAAGTAAATATAAACGCCTAAAAACGCTCGTTAATAATGATAGCGACAAGAAATAATCGTCAGATAGTTATCATCGACGGCATATACCAACCGATTGGCGTCATCGATGCGTCTTGACCAAAAGCCAGATAGGTTTTCTTTTAGGGGTTCAGGTTTGCCAATGCCTTCAAACGGATTTCGCTTACATTCGGTGATGAGTTTGTTAATACGTTTGAGTGTCTTCTTATCTTGCGTTTGCCAGTACAGGTAGTCTTTCCACGCAGCATCTGTCCATGCTAGTTGTTCACTCATTATCAGACCCTTTGCATTGATTAAAGCCTTTGAGTTCAAGCACTTTCAATATCGCCATCCGTATGCTCATTATTATCGCTGCTACCATCACCTTTATCACTATCTTCTACCGTATCTATTAGCTCACCCGTAACAGTCTTGCCAGCTTTATATTGGGCAATAGAGTCCGCTAAGTGCGCCGCATTGGCAGGAGATTTTAATAGATAGACGGTTTCCATCAGGCTATTGTAATAATCAAGCGACATAACGACCGCATCATCAGCGTCACGGCGGGTCACGATAGTGGCGTTGGCATCATCATTTACCATGTCTAGAACGGACTTTAAGTGCTTTCTGGCTTCTGAAAAACTAACGACTCTCATGGCTTATTCCTCTCACGACATACTTCATAACTTGTACAATATATCGTACATATTACGCTATTGGTGAAGCAAACTCAACATTTAGCTATTTTTCAACATTAAGATATAAGTAAGAAAGCTCAGTGTGTAGCGTGCAAACCATTTTTTGAACTAAGCTTTAACATTAGCAAATAAAAGCCGATGTCATATAAACAAGTTATACAACATCGGCGACTTTTATACTTTGCTACTTATCACACTAAAAACTACAGGATAGCCTTAGACAATATCGAGCGTACCTTCGATAAACTCTTTAGCAAAGCGTTGTAGCATACCGCCAGCGTTGTACATTTTTACTTCATCAGCCGTATCTAAGCGGCAGATAATAGGCGTCTCAGTGGTACTACCATCGGCACGATGAATCACTAGGGTCATCAACCCGCCAGCAGAGACTTCACCTGTGACATCAAAGGTTTCTGTACCATCGATATCTAACGTATGGCGAGTCGTGCCTTCCTCAAACTGTAAAGGCAGCGCGCCCATACCCACTAAGTTTTGACGATGAATACGCTCAAAGTCTTCAGCAACGACGGCTTCTACGCCAGCGAGACGCACGCCTTTGGCAGCCCAGTCACGGCTTGAGCCTTGACCATAGCCATCACCTGCGATGATGATAAGCGGCTGCTCACGGTTCATGTAGGTCTCAATCGCTTCCCACATGCGCATGACTTGACCTTCTGGTTCGACGCGCGCCAGTGAGCCTTGGACAACTTCGCCATCTTCATCGCGTACCATTTCGTTCAATAGCTTAGGGTTGGCAAAGGTGGCACGTTGCGCGGTTAAATGGTCGCCGCGATGGGTCGCGTATGAGTTGTAATCTTCAGCAGGCAAGCCCATAGTATCTAAGTACTCGCCAGCTGCTGATGAACCAAGAATGGCGTTTGATGGTGACATATGATCGGTTGTGATGTTATCACCAAGGACTGCAAGCGGACGTAGGCCTGTCAGTTTATTTTTCTTGGCCATTTTGCCTTCCCAGTACGGCGGACGGCGAATATAGGTCGTCATTTCACGCCAGTCATATAATGGGCTTAGTGCCTTACCTGTGTCTTTTTTGGCTTCATCAAACATTGGAATATATACCGCATTGAACTGCTCAGGCTTAACAGCAGAAGCAACAATGGCATCCACTTCTTCGTCATCAAACCAGATGTCTTTTAGATAGACATCATTGCCGTCTTGGTCTTTACCCAACGAGTCTTTTTCAATATCAAAACGAATATTACCAGCGATGGCATAAGCGATAACCAGTGGCGGCGATGCTAAAAATGCTTGCTTGGCATACGGATGGATACGACCGTCAAAGTTACGGTTACCAGATAGCACTGCCGTGGTGAACAAATCATTGTCGATGATTTCTTGCTCGATGTCAGGGTCAAGTGCACCGCTCATACCGTTACATGTCGTACAGGCAAAGCCTACTACATCAAAACCGATTTCTTGTAGCTCTGGCATTAGACCTGCTTCTTCTAAATACATTTTGACCGTTTTTGAGCCGGGTGCGAGTGATGACTTAACCCACGGTTTGCGCAATAGTCCTTTGGCATTCGCGTTACGGGCGACAAGACCTGCGGCAACCATGTTGCGAGGGTTTGAGGTATTGGTACAGCTGGTAATCGCCGCGATAATCACTGCGCCATCTGGCATGAGACCATCTTTTCGTTCAGGGAGTTTTTGATCAGGCGCGTGGGCGATGCCTTTGGCCACCAAATCATCGGTAGATACACGGGCATGGGGACGCGACGGGCCTGCCATGTTACGACCGACTGATGACAAATCAAACTCAAGGACGCGTGCGTATTCGGCTTTTTCCATGCCGTCAGCCCATAGGCCAGTTTGCTTGGCATACTGCTCAACCAATTTAATCTGTTCCTCAGAACGCCCCGTCAGACGTAGATAGTCAATGGTTTGCTCATCGATATAGAACATCGCAGCAGTTGCGCCATATTCAGGCGTCATATTGGAGATAGAGGCGCGGTCACCGACACTTAGCTGGCGTGCACCGTCACCAAAGAATTCAATATAGGTAGAGACCACACCTGCATCACGTAAAAATTCCGTCATCGCCAGTACGAGATCCGTACCAGTGATGCCTTTTTGCAGTTTGCCTGTTAATTTAACACCAACGTAATCAGGTAGGCGCATATAGGATGGGTTACCTAGCATGACGCTTTCGGCTTCTAGACCGCCAACACCGATTGAGATCACACCTAGTGCATCGACCATCGGCGTATGGCTATCCGTACCGACCAACGTATCGGCAAACGCGACTTCTTCACCCGCTTTATTGTGTACGACTTGTACGACAGGTGACATTTTCTCTAGGTTAATCTGATGCATGATGCCGTTACCAGGCGGTACGACGTTCACATTATCAAAGGCATACTGACACCAGTTAATAAAATGAAAACGGTCATCGTTGCGGCGCTCTTCAATCGCGCGGTTCTTCTCAAAAGCGTTTTCTTCAAAGCCTGCGTGCTCAACGGCCAATGAATGGTCAACGATAAGCTGAGTTGGCACGATAGGGTTTACCTTAGACGGATCACCGCCTTGCTCAGCGATGGCATCACGTAGGCCTGCCAAATCAACAAAGGCCGTCTGACCCAAAATGTCATGACAAACCACGCGGGCAGGGTACCAAGGAAAGTCTAGATCTTGCTTGCCTTCGATATGCTGCTTTAGCGCATCGGTTAACTCTTCTGGTGGGCAACGGCGTACTAGGTTTTCACACAATACTTTTGAGCAAAATGGTAGCTTGTCATACGCGCCAGCTTCGATACTCTCGACAGCCTCGCGGGTGTCAAAGTAATAAAGATCAGTACCGGGAAGTGGCTTTTTGAATTTTTCGTTCATTGGTTGTACTAGGGCGTTGTCCATAAGTCACCTTTGGCTGTTGGCTAATTATAATAAGTAGTTAAGCGTTGATATTGGGTAAAAATTCATTCCTTTAGCAAAATCATCGTTCGTTATCATAGGCTTTGCTAAAGAAGCGATATCGAAAATTAAAAGGGCGTGGTCTATAAAAAAGATAGCGTATGACGATTAAACCTAAAAAAATAACAAGGCTCAATCATCATAGTTGTATCAGCTAACGGCAATGCTAGCTGATAGTAAGTACGTAACAATAGCTACTTAAAAGAAATCAACTTAACGCGCGCTCATCTCTGGTACTGGGCGCAGATCTTCACCTGTATATTCTGCACTTGGGCGAATGATACGGTTATTGGCACGTTGCTCAAACACGTGAGCAGCCCAACCTGTCAAGCGTGAACAGACAAAGATAGGGGTGAATAGCTTGGTCGGGATACCCATGAAGTGATAGGCTGATGCATGGAAAAAGTCAGCATTACAGAATAGCTTCTTCTCACGCCACATGACTTCTTCACAGCGTACTGATACTGGGTACAACACTTCATCACCAACATCAGCAGCTAGCTTCTCAGCCCAACCCTTAATCACAACGTTACGCGGGTCTGACTCGCTATAGATCGCATGACCAAAGCCCATGATTTTGTCTTTACGAGCCAGCATACCCATCATTTCTTCTTCAGCTTCATCAGGTGAGCTAAAGCCTTCAATCATATCCATCGCCGCTTCATTCGCTCCACCATGCAATGGACCGCGTAGTGAACCGATGGCACCAGTGATACAAGAATGAATGTCAGATAAGGTAGATGCACACACACGAGCGGTAAAGGTCGAAGCATTGAACTCATGCTCTGCATAAAGGATAAGCGAGACGTTCATTACTTTTTCGTGTAGCTCGTTTGGTTTTTCGCCTTTGAGCAAATGTAAGAAATGTCCGCCAATAGTGGCATCATCTGTATCGGTCTCGATACGTACATTGTCGTGGGTAAAACGATACCAATAATTGATAATCGATGGGAAGGCCGCTAGCATACGGTCAGTTTGATCGTTTTGCTGAGCAAAATCAGTTTCGGTCTCAAGGTTGCCAAGCATAGAGCAGCCAGTACGTAGCACATCCATTGGATGCGCGTCGGCTGGGATACGTTCAAGTACGTCTTTTAATGCTTGTGGTAGGCCGCGTAAGCTTTTGAGTTTGGCTTGATAGGCATCAAGCTCACTTTGAGTAGGCAAGTTGCCGTATAGCAGCAAATACGCCACTTCTTCAAAAATACATTTATCTGCCAGCTCTGATACATCATAACCGCGATAGGTCAGACCAGAGCCTGATTTGCCAACGGTAGATAGAGAGGTTTTACCAGCGACTTGTCCACGTAGACCTGCGCCTGAAAGTTCTTTTTGTGCTGCCATGTTTACATTCCTTTTGTTGGTAGCTTTTTTGAGTGAAAACGATGTTTCTGATAATAAATTTATTGGTTAATGACTATAGCGCCAGTTTAGCGTTACGCAGGCTGTTCAGGCTGTGGACCGTCTAAATCGACGTTACAACGCTCAAATTCAGCTTCAATGGGGCCATTTAAGACTTCCATTGCGCTGCCTTCGCCTTCTGCATTATTGATCTTCATATACTTGGCACCCAGTGGTGACTCCATAAATGTCTGAATCTCTGTCATTTCTTCTGGAGTAGGGTCAGCCATTGGCGTTGCGACTTCTTCGCCATTCATGACACGCAATTGCTCATTGCCAAAAGCAAGCAGTTTTTTACCTACATCCGACGTATAAAAGTCATCTAACTCTTTTAACTCCGCATCGGTAAACTGACTCTTATAAAAACGATCGACTTCCGCTTTACCCAATTCTTTGTCTCGTGACTCAAGGCAGCTGACTTGCTCTTCACTGAGCGCGCCGCTATTGATAATTGGTGCAAACAATAGGCTGTTGACGGTATCTAACGTAATCGTCGTCATGATCAAGTCATTTTGAGCATCAGTCTCTGATGGCGCAGTTTCGCTTTCGCTAACCACAGTCTCGCTCGTATCACTGGTAGTATCGTCGACGTTTTCTGGTGTTTTATCACAGCCTGTCATGAATAACAGCGCCGCAAGCGTGCTACTAAGTAGTGAGGATTTGACAACCGTATGAGCAGTAGAAAATGGCATAAATAACCTAAAGGTAAATGAAGACGGGTTTTGAAACGATAAACCACACAGAGGTGGTTTATCGTTTCGGCGTTGCTAATTGCTAATTGCTAATTATTAGTCGTTAACTACTTATTATCAGCAAATAGCTTGTCTAGTGTCTGCTCAAACTCATGATAGTTCAAGAAATCATAGAGCTCCATACGGGTCTGCATAGTATCGACGACTTTGTCTTGCGTGCCATCATCTAATAAATGCTGATAAACGTTCAATGCTGCTTTGTTCATAGCGCGGAAAGCGGATAGTGGATATAGCACCATCTCGACACCCACACTATACAACTGGTCAGTGGTATATAGATCTGTCTGACCAAACTCTGTCATGTTTGCCAGTACTGGAATGTCGAGTACATCAGTGAACTTACGATACATCTCGATATCGGTCAGCGCTTCTGCAAAGATCATATCTGCGCCCGCTTCTTGAAAGGCGACGGCACGTTCAACAGCAGCGTCCAAACCTTCTACTGATAGGGCATCTGTACGAGCCATCACCACAAAATCAGGATCAGTCTTGGCATCTAGTGCTGCTTTTAGGCGATCAACCATCTCTGAGATACTAACGATTTCTTTGTTAGGGCGATGGCCACAACGTTTTTGTGCCACTTGGTCTTCGATATGTACCGCCGCGACGCCTGCTTTTTCCATTTTTCTGATGGTTTGAGCGATGTTGAACGCGCCACCAAAGCCAGTATCGATATCAACCAATAATGGTGTATCAACGGCATCGGTGATACGGCGAGCATCTTCTAGTACGTTATCAAGGCTGGTCATACCTAGATCAGGCAAACCAAACGAGGCATTGGCCACGCCAGCACCAGAGAGATACAACGCTTGATGACCAACTTGGGTGGCCATCATCGCTGTATAGGCATTGATAGCGCCTGCAATCTGTAATGGCTGGTTATTATCATTTTTTTGAGTGAGAGCACTGCGAAAGCGTCCGCCTGCTGAAGATGAAGTCATCTGATTGTCCTTACATGGAGGGAAAATATTCTAATTGTTGTAGCTGATTATACTCAATTATTCATGCCTGAAAAGTTTGGGTTCTTGATTGGTATTTAATTTAAATAATAATTGAATGTATTATTTTTAATAGTATTCATAACTCAAATAGCATTATGCATTTATTGGTAATTTCTTATGATAAGTATTCATATTGCTTAAAATCACAGCTTTTAGAACCTTCTATTTTTTACATTTAGTTACAATTACTAAAAGTGTATTGTCTTATTAGTATAATTACACTCATTAAAAAGCCCCAACAGCTAGGCTATTAGGGCTTATGTTTCGCTTAAATAAAATTGTTAAGCGATGAGTTTTAAATTAAGCAAAAAGCTTAAGAAAATAGACCTGACATATTGGCCAAGAACAATAACGCGAAACCTGCTAAGAATATCAAGCCTGCGATAGACAGAGCATTCATACCTGCTGACAGTTTCTTATGCTTTTTAACCAATGAGTAGTTTAACCAACCAAAAATAGGCGCAGAGACGAACGCCGATATCATGGCAAATTTAAGCATAGCGCCTAGTTGTCCTGTGAAGAAAGTGATAATTACTAGACCACCACCGATAGCATAGGTCGTCCAAAAAGCGATCTGCTTTTTATTGATTTCGCTTTCACCTTTTAGCAGGCGCCAGCATTCAGCATTAGCGCGTCCATAGCCATCAGCACAGGTAATGGTTGTGCCGAACATACACATAAAGGCGACGAAAGCGACCAGCAATCTCGACCATTCACCAATGGTTGCGGTATACATATTGATTAACTGGTTGATATAAGCACCGCCGACCAACTCAATCTCTTGTCCTGATCCGTACTGGACAAACACGCCTAACGATAAGAAGAACAAGGCCAATATCGCTGAGACGGCATAGCCAACATTAAAATCTAACAAGCCTTGGCTATGCGTGGTGTGATCCGCTTTGACTTTGGCAGAGGTCCACATAGAGGTAATTGCAGCAAACTCAAGCGGTGCTGGCATCCAGCCCATGAGTGCTACGATGAATCCCAACGTGGCTAAATTCCAAGGAGAAGCCGCCACAAAATCTACTGCCATAACGGTTGGCTTGCCAGCTGCAATGATAACTGCAGCAACGGTAGCCGTGGTAAGCGCAATCATAATCCACTTAGTCACACCATCGAGCAACTTATAATGCCCTGCAATCAAAAAGAACCAAGAGACTGCGACGATAATGAGAGATAACGCCATTGTCGACAGACCAAGTGAGGCTGGCAACATAAAGCCCAAAATTACGGCAGCAATAAGTGAAACCGCACCCGTACTAATAACCGCTGACAAGATAGAAAGAATAAAATATATCCAGAGGTATACCTTTGAGCGTTTGGCATAGCCTGCAATCAAACTCTCGCCAGTATCGTAGACGTAGTCAGTTGCAAAGCGAAAAAACGGATACTTAAACACGTTAGCCAATACAATCATAATAGCCAATTGCCAACCATAGATAGCACCCGCCTGTGTTGATGAAATCAAATGCGAACCACCAATGGCAGCAGTTGCCATCAAAATACCTGGGCCAAAGATGCGCCAGCTAAAGCCCTCTTGTTGCGAGGCAACGCTATCGTCAGGGGCACTTGGGTTGTTGAGTTGTTGTGTGGACATGAATACCTCGAAATGGTTAAAACAGCAAATTATCACTTACCTGTGTCAGCTTGCCAATGATCATGAAAGAACGTCCTATAAACCGTCTAAATATAAAACGATTTACATCGTATCGACTTTATCACACCAACACTGTCTAGGAGAATGATTATTCTAGTTATTATTACTATTTGTTTGCATTGCTATTCTTGTTAGTTAGCATACTTATAAAATAATATCAATATTTAAAATGAATTATTTTTGGCGGTTCTTTATAACACAATATTCATCGGATATCTGCCCATTTAGGCCTGTGAAACAAAATTTTGCTGCCGATAAGTAATGCCGCGCTGTTCGTAGACGTGATAAATGGCTGTGAGCAAATCAGGTATTTTTGGGTGTACAAAGTCTTTGAGGGTGTGTAAATAAATAGGGGAGGTGACATTTTCATGAACCAAACGTTGGTAGCTGATCTGTTCCGTACGTACGGTTTGCAAGCTGGCAGGCACCAATGTAATGCCTTCGCCTGCCGCGACCAGCCCCAATGCGACCTGCAAATCGCTGACTGTCGTGGTCATGAAAGGTGAGATGCCATACTGGGCAAATAGATGTAGTAAAGGCTCAGTAATAGGATCGCTAGACGCTGCTTCATGAGTAGCAGCACGGTTGACTCTATTTGTAGACAGCTTATCGTTCGCTTGGGTCACTGCCTCTGTCGTCACCGTGGACGATACTGGCAAATGTGTTTGATGATATAAAATTAAGCGATTGTTCGCTAGGTCTATCAAGCGTTGCTTACGTACATTGGCAAGCGGGTGTGATTTTGGTAATGCCACCACATAGCGTTCATGACGTAGCAGAATCTGCTGAATCCATGGATCTTGATGCGCAAATCGGCCAAAGCCAATATCAATCTCACCAGACTTGAGGGCATCCATTTGTTGATATGAGCTAATGTCTTTTAAATTAACGTCGATATCAGGGCTGAACTGTTTAAGCGTGGCAATGATTTCAGGCAGCAGGCCGTATAGCACTGAGGGCACAAAACCTATATTTAAAACGCTGCTGGGTGCTGATAGACGCTGAGTCATACTGGTCACAGTGTCAATCTCGGTCAGTATGGTGCTTATTTTATCGTAGAAAAAACTGCCCGCTTCAGTCAGATGTAGTGGTCTGTGGTAGCGATCAATAAGCACCACGCCCATGTCAGTCTCTAACTGTTTTAGCAACCGACTCAGGCTCGGCTGAGACAGTCCTGTCTTGGTGGCGGCCGCGCTAAAGCTGCGCAAATCTGCAACCGCGATAAATGCATTGAGCTGTTTTAAATCCATACTATTGAGCCTGTCATAGTCTATGCTATCTCTACATAGAACAGTTCTTAAGATTGGTTTATCATATTATTTAGAATAGTTCTTATCAATATTAGCGCTATCCCATAAATTGTGCTTGAAGATAATAGGTCGAGCAACTATATTGTTGGCTAATAACACTGTTACACTATAGTAAGAAAATTCATTCTAGCAATCATTTAAGACCAGTAAAAAAACTGGTTTGGTATTATTCTATGAGCGACGAAAAAGAAGACGCTGGCACCGATTTTGAAGGAAAATTGGCTAGAATTATTGACCAAAAGTCGCGTAAGCGTAATAACAATGATATCTATGAACGCTTTATTAATCGAGTTCATGGTTCTGAAGAGAACGATCAGGCTGCGTTTGAAACACTAGAAAGTGCAAAGAACCTTGCCGCTTTCGAACCCTTGAGCACAGAAGAGTTGCAGCTGTTTGAAGATCAAAGCAGTGAACAAGAATTATTACTAGAAACAGAAGATGCTACAGCAGAAAACACCACCTCTAAAGCCTCTACAAGCACATTATTTGAAAATGTATCTGAAAATCATGTGCTGAATATCGCTAATGATAGCGACAGTATTAGTATTGATGTCAATGATGTCAGTTCAGATACAGAGGCCCCAGAATATATAGATCGCAACAATATAGATAGTAGCAATCAAACAGAGTCGCCCTCTACGGTTGACCATAGTGAATCTAACATAACTGAGATATCGGATGATGATTCTTTAAACATTTCTTTAAACATAGAGAATGTGTCTGAATCAGTTATCGAAGAGCCAGTCATAGACAACAAAGTAATCCAAAGCAAGAAACCTCTTATTATGGCTATGGCGATTGGTTTAGTCGTATTGGTTGCTATTGGATTAATGCTTATATTTTCAGGAGTCTTATCTACTTCTGCGGTTGATAGTATAGACAACAGCACTGATGGCAACGTAGAGAGAGACAGTAAACCAGCCACTAATCAGCAAGATACTTTGGGCAACAATAGTCAGGACCTGCCAGCTGCTAATGAATTAGAGTCAACTTCTAAAGATCCTACACCAGAAGATGATGCCACTGTTATGGCTACTGAAGAAGCTGCTATAACTTATGAAGATTTTAGACAAGAGTCACAGACCACCTTATACCGCGAAACCAATGATTAAAGGATTTACGTTTTATACCATTTTTAACAGTTAGATAACCGTCTATCAATTTATTCGAGACGTTCGTACTAGAAATCTTTGCAATACAATATAAAATTCGTATCATTATGTAAAAGGCATGGTTCTGTGCCATTGATGATATGAATTATATGGTACATAACTATGAACGACTCAGAAAACGTGAATAATGATATCGAGCCAAAAAGCATCAGACCCCGTAGTCTTGTTCTTGCTATTATCAGTGTCATCTGTATTGTTCTAATATCTGCCTTCTATATGTCTAACCGTATCTCTTCCACGCTATCTCAAGCGTCGACGACTAATAACGGTTTAACAGTCAGCAATATTACTAAAGAAGTTAATGCTAATCAGACTGTACAACAGCATTCGAATAGCCAAAATCAACCTAGCAGACCTATAGTTATTGACGGTCATGAAGATGACACCGCCATTAGCTATCATGACTTCAAGCAAGAAGCGCAAAATGTGCTGTTTCGTGAGGAAGAAAAGATCATACAAGCTAAGTACAGTACACATGGTCTTACGCCTGCTGTCAGCGCTGCAGATTTTAAGATAGAAGCACATAAAACCTTATATCGTGAATCCAGTTATTAGAGCTGCTATTAGCGCTATAAAATTATATTAACAGCTATAAATCAGTAAGTGACTAACATTAAGCCTCATTACTCTTCTCTCATGTTTAGAGAAGAGTAATGAGGCTTTTTTTGTGGGCTTAATGCTCCATGCTTTAGCTAGCTTGCAGGTCGTGTTAAGCCAGTTGCTTTTTAAGCGTTCGTAAACGGCTTTTAAATTCTGAGCGGTCAACATAACAGCCTTTGAGACGACGCTCACCGACGTTTTCATCAAATGCGTTACGCCCATGCAGGACTCGGCGGTTATCAAAAACCACCATTTGACCAGCCGCTAGTTTTAACTCAATCTTATAGCGACTGTCTTTTAATCGAGCCATCAGCTCTCGATAAGCAAGGTAGTAGTCGTACATAACGTCGCTTGGCAAATCAAAAACATCTGCAAGATGGGCGTTGTATTTGATTTCGACAATATTGCCAAAGTTGTCTAGATTGATGACGGGGTGGTGCTCACGGATATCATGGGCGCTGTCATGAAAACGAAAGGGGATGGCATATTCGGCCAGCAAGCGAAAATACTCAGGCTGTTCTTCTCGTAACCCTTCTAACACCTTTAATCCGTCTACGAAAGTAGATTCGCCGCCTATGCTTTCATTACTCAAAAAATGCAAAAATTGATAGCCTGGAGGTAACTCCTGATTTGGCAAGTCGGTATGCAAAGGTAATGAGAGCGAGGTATAAGCTAAATTGATCGGCGACTTCTCTGATATCACATCAAAGGTCATGCCAAAATTAGTCTGCCGCAGGTAATCAACTCGCATGGCGGTCTGTACGCCAGCATCAGAGTCATCTGGCATATTATCAATAATAGTAAGCCCATATTTATCTAGCGCACTCATCCACTCATATAAAGCGCTGTCACTGGTCATGATGCTGTGTTGGTCATACATCGGAATGTGGTCAATAAACGTGCCATTCCAGCTTTCATAAGGACTGCTATGATCCTTGGCCAATGCACTAGAATACCCAAACTCACGTAACCAGCTTTGTTCAAAGTGGCTGATATGTGCTTGTTCTGACCATTCAATCGTCAGCGTTGTATCATAAAAAGAGACAGAGAGTGGATGGATATCTTTTGAGATACTCAGCAAATCAAAGCTACGCTCGCCAGTGTGCGGATGAAAAGCCGATGGGCAGTTATCACGCAGCCAGATATAGTGGTAGGTGCTGTCAATACCATCATTCCAGCGTATTTTAATAGCGCGGTCAATGAGCGCAACGGATTCTATTTGATAGTCAGTTGCTACGGCGATGTCTAGAGATGGTGTTGATTGAGGCGTTTCCATTGGAGCAGACCCTATATATACATGAAGTAAAAATATATTTTACGGTATCTTGTTCGGATCGGTTATTCAAACAATGAATTACGAATCACTTAATAGGCAATATCAATCAACGCAGTACTAAACTGCGATTGATATCTGGCGAGATATTTTTTGAAGGGTTTTGAATAATATTAAGGCTTCGCGAACGAAGCCTTAATATTTGCGACAATTGGTATAAGCTTTTTATTTATCCGAAAGCTAATTATCGAAAAGCTACCTTAACCAGTATTTCGTAACCCTGCAGCTAGCGCATTGATACTACGGATTAATGGATCTTCTACATTAAGGTCGCCATGTGCCGAATCGTTTGGGGTGTCCTGTTGTCTGGCACGCTTTAACAGCTCAATCTGGATATAGTTAATAGGATCTAGATAAGCGTCTCGCCATTGCAGGGATGAGGCAAGGTTTTGCTGATTGGACAATAAAGAGTCTTGCTCAAGCAGAGAGTTTAATCCTGAATTGGTCAGCGTGTATTCATCGGTGACCGCTGTCATGATTTTTTCGCGTAACGGCTTATCATCACACAGTTGGCTATAAGCCTCAGCGATATTCATATTGGCTTTGGTAAAGGCCATCTCGATATTACTGATAAACACGCTAAAGAAAGGCCAATGCTGATTCATCTCTTTCATCAATGCTTCGTCTTTTTTGACGCTATCTAGCGCACTGCCTACGCCATACCAAGCAGGTAGGGTAAAGCGTGCCAATGACCAGCCAAACACCCAAGGAATCGCTCGCAAGGTGGTTTTACTTGGTAGGCCTTTTTTGCGATGGGCAGGACGTGAGCCAATGTTTAATAACGAGATTTCTTGTACTGGGGTCACCTCGGAGTAGAATTTATAAAACCCTTCGGTATGATCGGTCAGCTCGCGATAGCGTTGTTCACCTGCATCTGCTAAGCGTGCAAACAGCGCTTCATACTCTGGCAACTCAGTCGGTTGTACCACAAACCTTGTCGAGCAGGCTTTAAGTGTACCTGTAATAGCCATGGTCAGCTCAAACACAGCGGTGTCTGTATTGGCATACTTGGCATAGAGCACTTCGCCTTGCTCAGTTACCTTAATCTGCCCATGCAGCGTGCCTGCTGGCTGTGCCGCAATGGCTTTGTGCGTTGATCCACCACCACGGCTCACAGAACCGCCACGACCATGGAACAAGCGTGTTTTTATACCATATTGTTCAGCAATGTTATTAATGGTTTGCTGGGCACTATAAAGCTGCCATGCTGAAGTGATAATACCGCCGTCTTTTGATGAGTCTGAATAACCCAGCATAATCTCTTGCGTGTTATCCGTGTTCTGTAGTAGTCCACGATACAGTGGATTATCTAATACGGCAGGCAAGATTTTATCGATATTTTTAAGATCTTCGATGGTTTCGAACAACGGCGCAACTGGCAAATCAGCAGACAATTGACCTTCGTCATCAATTCTGCATAAGCCTGCAAAACGCATGAGCAGCAATACTTCTAGTAGCTGGCTAGCGTTATTGGTCATCGAGATCACATAGCTACCAAAAGTAGCTTGTCCCACCAGTTTGCGTAGAGTAGCGACCGAATTCATCAGTGACAATTGCTCACGCGTTTTGTCTATTAGGTTGTCAGTATAGATAAGCGGCGTGCCTGGTTTTTCTAGCAAGCGCGTCAACCATTCTTGACGTTCGGTTTCGCTTAACGTCTGATAATCAGGCAGGTTGGAGGCACTAGCAAAAATATCAGCAATGACTTCGCCATGATAAGACGATTCCTGACGGATATCGAGCGCAGCTAGATGGAAACCACAGGTTTTGACCAGACGAATCACATCGAGTAATAACCCATCTGCATGTGCTGTGTCATGAGTATTCACGCTATGACGGATAATGCGTAGGTCTTCTAGTAATTCTTCTGGGTTGGTATACGCATCTTTTTCGGCCTCGATATCCGTGCCTTTGCTTTGAATGCGGCGATTGGTGGCTTTGACTTTAGTCAGAATGATAGAGAGCAGTCGACGATAAGGCTCATTACTGTAATCATCGAGATTGTAGTCAAATACCCGCTGATCGAGCTCATCGTAGCTTTTTATTTTGTTATATACGTCAGAAGATACCGTCACGATAGTGTCGCTATGAATAAGCTGTCGGCGCAGTTTTTTGATCAATACTTGGTAGTGACGCAGCACGGTATCAGCATGCATCAACACGGCACGCTCTGTGGTTTCAAAAGTCACAAAAGGATTGCCATCTCTATCGCCACCGATCCAAGAACCAAAGCTCATAAAGGCAGGCAAGGGATAGTCTGTAAGCTCCGGATAGATATCGACAATGGCTTTTTTGATATTACGATACACTTTAGGAATGGCATTGAACAAACTGGCATTAAAGTAATGCAAGCCATTGTTAATCTCATCATATACCAACGGCTTACGGGTGCGCACTTCATCAGAAGACCATAATAGATCAATCGTTTGCGCAGTTTGTTCTTTAGCTTGCTCGTAGGCGAAGCTGTTTTCAGACACGTTATTTAAAGCGTCGCTATGCGTGAATAGACTTTGTAAGATATTCATCGTAGTACGGCGACGCGCTTCGGTAGGATGCGCCGTAAATACAGGTGTAAACTTCAGCTGATCAATCAGCTCTTGCATTTGAGCAGGCTCAATATTGCGCTCACGACACTCAAGTAAGGTACGACGAAATGATCCTTCCCAGCTTTGCTCGGACTGCATACGCTGCGCATGACGCTGCTCACGCAAGTAATTCTCTTCGCTTAGATTGGCTAGGAAAAAATAGATAGAAAAGCCGCGTATGACGTTTTTTAAGGTTTGATTGTCCAAAGAAGCAATAAAATCGATAAGCTGCTGTTTATGTGCCTCATTCGGCTCACGGCGCTGTTGAATAAAGCCTTTACGCAGCGTCTCAATCGTATCTAGCGTCTGCTCACCAGATTGGCGAGAAATAGCATCACCTAATAATGAACCCAACAAGCTGGTGCGTTTACGTAGTACGTTGTTATCTAGTGTCATCTTCAACCTTCCTATCAAATGAGTGGATACAATACTATGGTTATCTTATACGTAATATCCTTATGGTTTTTTGCAATTTAACATAAATAGGTGAGGCCTGCTTGATGTTGATAGCAACTTTTTTACTAGTAGATATTAGCAGACCTCTAATGCACTATTATTAAAGCGATTTTTTATGACCATGCTCATTGCTATATTCTATCCAAAAGTCCGCATTATCCACTCCAGCCTTTCTAGGGTCAAAGACAGGGTTTATACCTAATTTCATCTGCTCGTCGTAGTCTTTTAGAACTTTTAGAGCAACTTTACTTAGAAGTAAAATGGCAATGAAATTTAAGTAGCACATACTACCAAACCCTATATCACCTAACGCCCACATCATACCGATTGACTGGACACTACCAGTGAAACAAACGATTAAAAAGACCAGTTTGAGTACATGCTTGAGAATGGGGTAGCGCAGTTTATTGTCCAAATAGACCAACGTAGTTTCGGCAATATAGTAATAAGCAACCAAGCAGGTGAAGGCGAATAAAAAGATAGCAATCGCAACAAAGCCACTTCCATACTGGTTAAAGACAGTAGAGACAGCCGCTTGGGTAAATGCCGTACCAGCTTCAACACCAGGCATATTATCAACTAGGGTTACACCTTCAGGGGTCACCACGTTATACATGCCAGTTGATAGGATCATTAGCGCTGTTGCAGTACAGACAAGCACCGTATCGATGTAGATAGAGAAGCTTTGCACTAAGCCTTGTTTAGCAGGATGTGATACTTCGGCTGCCGCTGAGCTAAAGGTCGCCTCGCCAGCACCCGCAACGTTTGAGAAAACAGCACGGCGTACGCCCCAAGAGATTGCGGTCCCAACCATACCACCAAACACTGCATCCATGCCAAAAGCGCTCTTAAAGATAAGTGCAAACATTGCAGGAATATTTTGAGCGTTAAATGCCAATACAATCACCATCATAAGGATATAACCGATTGCCATGACAGGTACGACTTTTCCTGCAAAATTAGCAATACGCTTTACACCGCCAAATATAATGATACCTAAGAGTACGACTAGGATAATCCCTGTTACAACAGGCGGAATATTAAATGCTGTATTAAAAGAGTCCGCAATGGTATTGGCCTGAACACCAGGCACTAACACGCCGTAAGATAGACAGGTCACGATAGCGACGATGATAGCAAAAGGTTTTAGCTTCAATCCTCTTTCAATATAGAACGGGGAGCCGCCACGATATTGATCACCGACCTTATGTTTGTATACCTGCGCTAAGGTAGACTCAATAAAAGCGCTAGCACCACCTAACACACCCATGAAAATCATCCAAAATACCGCCCCAGGGCCACCTGCTGCGATGGCTGTTGCCACCCCAGCGATATTACCCACACCAATACGTCCTGATAGCGCCATACAGAAAGCTTGGAAGGAACTAATCCCTGCTGATGAGCTTTGTTTGTCGAACAACAGACTAATCATTTCTTTGAAATAACGGATTTGTACGGCGCGAGTCATAATCGTAAAATATATGCCGACGCCTAACGCAAGATAGACCAGGGCGTCACTCCAAATATACCCGACGATAGTATTGATGATATTTTCCATAACTTTACTTCCTTGTAATGTTTTTGGTTATGCTGACTTGGGCGTGGATAGCGGACAATGTCAGTTTTTAGTTCACCAACCAGATAGTTTTGGTTTGGGTATACTGGGACAACGCCTCTAAGCCATTGTCACGACCGCCGAAGCCAGATTGTTTATAACCACCAAAAGGTGTCGTAATATCGCCCTCAGAAAAACCATTAATCGAGACGGTACCAGTTTTAATAGCGGATGCCACGCGGAATGCGCGATGGATATTTTGTGTATAAAAGGAAGCGGCAAGCCCATAATTACTCTGATTGGCGAGCTGAATAGCTTCTTCTTCGGTTTCAAAACTTGTGACAGCTAAAAGTGGACCAAAAACTTCTTCTTTAAACAGCGTCATATCCGGGCTGACATTATCAAAGATGGTAGGCTCGATATACCAGCCACTACCGACTTCCATTAGCAATGCTACCTATACAGGTATTATCAATAGGGCTGTAGTTAGGGAGTGTTGTCTCGGATACTGGTGCTGTGGTATCTATTAAATGGCCTGCCCAAAGCTGTTGGTTGCTGGCGAGTTCGAAGACTTGCGCTGTGGTCATACTCATTAGATTGTCCTTTTCTATACAATGGTAGGAATGATAAGAATGGTGCGATGTATCAAGACAGAAGTGCTAAAAATGACTGAGTCTCTTCTTTTGACATATCAGTCAAAGGTAGTCGTACTGACCCAATATTGATGCTCCCGTAGAGTGGATAGCAGGATACATGGCTGTCATCAGCTCCTTAGCATGGTTCCAATCGCCTTTTTGTGTGGCTTCAAACAATGCGACTTGTTCTGCTGGAAATACGTTAGCCGCACCAGCGATCCAGCTCTTAGCACCCCAAAAGAAGAAATCTACTGGTTGATCGTCACAACCACAGACCACTTCAAAGTTTTCAAAATCAGCCTGTAGCATACGTAATGCATGGCTAAAATCGCCACTGCTCTCCTTGACGCCTACAATATGAGGATGTTTGGATAAATGCGCGACGGTTTCAAATTCAATGCTCACACCGACGCGTGCTGGAAAATTGTACATAATGATAGGCAGGTCAGTGGCATCAGCGACGGTTTCAAAGTGCGCAATAATACCGTCTTGGTCTGGTAGGCTATACGGATTGGCTGATAACATTAAACCGTCGTAGCCCAAATTTTTGGCTTGATGAGCAAGTTCGATAGAATGATTGGTCGATAAACTGTTGATACCTGCAATCAGAGTGACTTTGCCTTTGGCAGCATCAGCGATAGTGGTCAAAACCAGTTCGCGCTCTGCAGGCGAGAACGTGTAGTATTCACCCGTTGTACCGCAAGCTACGATTCCGGTAACGCCTTTTTCTATGAATACATTGACCAGTTCGGTTAACTTTTGAGTATCGATATCTCCATTAACATCGAAAGGAGTAACGATAGGGACTAAAACGCCATGAATGTTCATATAAATATCCTTATTTGGAAGTAAAAGCCGTTAGTCAGCCATGAGCTGTTAGCGACGTTGTTGGTTCTATGAGTTGTCATAGAGATAAGATGTTCGATTATTATTTAAAAGATTTAAGTTTGAAGCGGTTTAGACGATAGGCAGTAGGATCTACCATGGCAGTATCGCCAAAATACAAAGCCGCGATCATCTGTGCGCTTATGACAGCTTGGGTCAGACCTAGATGCTGATGACCAAAGTTTAAAAAGACTGAATTACGTCTATCTATGACAGGTAGTGAGTCTGCTGTAGAAGGTCTAAACCCCATCCATTGCGTATTGCTGTCACTATCTAGTGGGATCTTTAGCATTGCTTGAGCTTGTTTCAACAGCATATTCGCACGGTTCATGTTTGCTGGCGCCTCAAGTCCTGCATACTCAACAGTGCCAGCCAAGCGCAGCCCTTTTTCCATTGGTGTCATAATAAAGCGGCGATCCATGCTAGAAATAGGGATGGTAAGACGCTGACTTTCGTTAGGAAGCATCAGGTGATAGCCTCGCTCTGTATCCATTGGTACTGAGACGCCTGTTAGCTGTTTGGCTAAGGCTTTAGAATGCGCCCCTGCGGCGAGCATAATTTTGCTGGCATGAAGCTGCTTTTGTGTCGTCGTCAAACGAATACCATCAGTTATTACTTCCGCGCTCAGAACACGGCAATTTTCATAAATCTGACCACCAAGCGATCTAAAAATAGTACTTAATTTATGGGTAATGGCTTCTATATTGGTGATATGACCTGTCTCTGGAAAAAACAAAGCACCCAATTGATTGTCTTTTAACGCAGGCTCAAGATCTGTCAGTGCTGATTGTGAGAGTAGTCTATTAGAGACACCTAAACTATTTAAGCGTTGACCATGTTCAGTCAGCACTTTTAGACTGTTGGGCGTCTCTGCGGTTAATACAGATCCTTGTATTTGTACCCAAGAATGTAACTGCCACTCTTTGGTGAAATCTTGCCAAGCTTGAAGGCTCTGTGCATTTAATGCCAAAAGCGCTTGGTGACTGCGTGCAAATGGTTCGGTACGCATATTAAGTAATAACTTGAAGGCCCATGGTGCTAAGCGTGGAAGGTAGCGCCAATCTATACGCAGAGGTCCTTCAGGGTTGAGTAGCATGGCAGGAACATGTCGTAAGATACTGGCATCAGCGATAGGGAAAACCTGTTCAGTGGCAATGTGACCTGCGTTGCCATAAGTTGCACCGCGACCGATTTTATCCGCTTCCAAAATCGCAACTTTTACCCCACGAGACTGTAGAGTAACCGCAGCACATAGCCCGATAATGCCACCACCGATGATATGTATATCAAACACTTGTGTGTCCATGAGAGTCTCGCTTTTCTGACCTTACTGAGCAGTGATTGGTTGCGTTCTAGAAGCCATACAAACTGGTATCTATAAAGAAATACCCCATTTGAACGGATCGCTATCTTGAACGATGAGAGAGGTCTCTGCACATACGTAGGCGTACCCTCGGATCGTGGGGATAATAGTATTGATAGAGTGGTTATGAAGAGGGCTATGATGACTAAGTACATCAATAGACTGATAGCTGGCACTAAAGACACTGCCAATGATGCTTTGCTGATACCAAGTCTCACCAGGTGCAAGTACATTGTCTGCGGCTAAGCAAGCCAATTTGGCACTGGTTTCAGTACCACAAGGAGAGCGATCGTAGGCAGATCCAGGGCATAATACGAAGTTTTTGCTGTTAGTGCCGGCGAGATCGCTCTTGCCAAACAGTTCTATATGATCAATTTCGCCATTGTCAGCACCCGTGATTCCAGACTTATGAAGTGCTTTTTTAATCTGTATGCTAAATTGAGTAAGCGCCTCAACATTATTGGCTTCAATAGCTTGCTTATGATCGTTGACTAAGAAAAACCAATTACCACCCCAAGCGATATCTCCATAGACAGGACCGATATTGGGTACTTGAACTTCTACTTGTTTTTGGTAGCGGTAAGAGGGTACATTCTGGACGCTACAACTACCATCATCATGCAAGGTTGCTTTAACTAGGCCTACGCTTGTTTCTAGATAGTGATCACCAGCGGTTATTTTTTGTTGATAAGCTAGAGATGCAATAACGCCGATAGTGCCATGGCCACACATACCTAAATAGCCATGATTATTAAAGAAGATCACGCCAGCCGTGGCACGAGGATCGGAAGGCGGGCACAAAAGCGCTCCGACAAGCACGTCATTACCACGGGGTTCTAGGATAATACTTTGACGTAAATGATCGAAATTCTGTTTAAAGTCTTGAAGTTTTTCTTGAATCGTTAGTCCACTAAGCTCAGGAAATCCTTCATACACCATACGAGTAGGTTCACCGCCAGTATGGGAATCAATAATCTTAAGAGTGAAAAGCGTATCAAACATGATTGCCTACCTGATTCATCCGTGAGTTAATAGCGTTATTCATAAATGAACAAGGCGTAAATATAGAATGACGTTTTTCAGAAAAGCAGTCTTGATGTTTTTATATGAATAAATGCGCATTTCTGCACAGGTTATAAGGATATTTAGGAGTATAAATATGGTGTAGCACCCTAAAATACCTGAAAAGCTCAACGACAAGCTTGAGATGCTATATGGGAATATACCGATGCGGCCGTTAGTATTAGAAACACCTACAGAACAACTGTCAAAACACCTACAGACTTATCAACCAGCCAATTTTGATGAGTTTGTTGGCAATATATCGTTATTGATGCCTCTGTTTGACACTATGAAAAATGTGGTGTTCTTTGTTAAAGATGACCAAGCATGCTATCGATTAGTCAGTAAAACGCTCATTAGACGCAGCGGGCTTAAAAACAAAAAAGCACTAATAGGACTGACTACAGAGCAAGTATTTTTGGAGTCTCAGGGCAAGGATTATCTCAATCAGGATCTTAGAGTGTTAAGGGAAGGCAGGGAGATTATTGATAAGTTAGAACTACATAGTTATGCATCAGGACAGCTAGGATGGTGTATCACGCAAAAAACCCCCGTCTATGATGTAGAAAATCATATTGTAGCGATGGTAGGTATATCAGTAGATATTGATGAATATAACGAGCGGATATTACGTAAGCACGCTCGGTTGGCAAGCGTAGATCAATACGTACGAGACAATCTTGATCAAAAAATTAATATTGGCCAATTGGCGAAATTGGCAAATCTTAGTCAATCGCAATTGGAGCGTACCTTCAAAGCAGTGCTCAATATGTCACCCATTCAGTTTGTACAAAAAATGCGCTTAGAGCATGCCATTCGACTATTAGCGAATCATAAGCTAACAGTAACTCAAGTCTCCTTAAACTGTGGATACGGTGATCATAGCGCCTTTAGTCGACAGTTTAAGCAGTTTACTGGCATGTCTCCTGTGAACTTTCGTAAAATACATTTCAAAGAGCCATAAATAAAAGCAAAAAATATGGTTTTTGATTTGAAAATAACTCTCTAACGACTCCGAAGCTCATCTATATAATCTGCCCAATCTTGCATCATCTGTACCCTAGTATCGATTTCGTCAAGTCTGTTGTAAGCCCCGCCATGTGTGTCTTTTATCCTGTGACCTAGTTGTAATTCTGTGACGATGTCAGAATAGCGTAGCTCAGGCTGTTCCATGAGCAAAGTTTTAGCGGATGCTCGAAATCCATGCGCACACTGCACATCTTTGTATCCAAGCCGATGGAATATCTGTACCAACGTCGCTTTACTGATATAGGCATTGCTTGAACCTCGCATCGACGCAAATACATATTCCTTATGCCCAGTAATTGACTGAATATTTCGTAATCGAGAAATCACTTGCGTGGCCAAGGGAACAACTAAGTGCGAGACCATATCATCACGACCTTCGCCTTTGGTCGGGGAGAATGCCCATGTATTATTGTCCCAATCGATGTCATCCCAACGCATCGAGCGCAGATCGATACTACGCACAAATACATAAGGCAATAAGTTCATCGCCTCTAATGTGATCTTACTTGCACCTCTAAAATCAGACATATCTTTTAGAAGCGTCGCAAACTGATCTGGTTTGGTGATGGCTGGCAAGTGATTGCCTGAATTAGCAGGTGCAAGCTCACCACGGGTATCAATTGCCACATTTCTATCGCACAACCCTCGAGCAACAGCGAATGAAAACACTTTTTCAGTATACAGACGAGTGCTTGCACCAACGAAAGTTGCTTGATTTTCATTGTTTTGGATAGACTCACACACACTCAGTATCATCTCACTGGTGATATCGTCCATTCTTAAATCACCAATTTCTTGGCACATATATCCTAAACATAAATCCCAAAACTTGAGGGTTGACTCACTGTATGACGGTTTTTTAGATTTACTTTGATTGCGACCTGCTGTTTTGTGTTCTCGCCATGCTTGAGCAATGTCAGAAAATGGTGCGTTTTTTAGGTGAGTATATTTATTGGTTTGTTCTTTTTGCTGGATAGCTTTAGGGTCAGAGCCTTTTGCGACCATATCAAGAATGGTGTCTGCTTTATACTTAACCTCATGGAGACTGACATCCTCAATCTTACCTAACATCATCCTAGGGCGTTTGCCCTCGATATGCGGATGGGAGTAACGTAAGTAGTATTCCTTTTTGCCATTTGGATAAATACGAAGACTTAAGCCAGCTACACCTGAGACACTGACAGAATAATCTTTGTCTCGGCATTCGAGCTTGTTGATATCGTTTGCTGTGTCGATAGCCATAATGTATATCCGTCATATGATAATTAAGGTTGATGATAGGTTTATGATTGATGACTTATAAAAAGTCTCTTCTGTAGAAAAATATAGAAGTATTGGACACTATCATGGACACTGGTATTCGTTAGTGTTGTTAGTAAAGCCTTTTAGATAATAGTTTTTAAGACGTAATTATCCCCAAGTGAACCTTGGGGATAATTATAGCATAGTGGCCAAATATTGAGTGGGCCATACGCTGAGAGGGTTACACGGCATTTCTACCAGTTATTTCGGTACATAGTTAAATGCGATTATGGTATCCATGATTGATTCGGCAAGGAGTTGAGCATATTCTCTATAAAACACATGCTCCTGTACTCGCACAGAATATAAAAATCAGGGTCATAGTACTGTTCTGTGCAAATTTAGAATGCACCAATTTTGAAGGGTTTATAGAAAATATATAACGAAAGGCTGAATATATTAAAAAATATCAATAGATAGCTCATTCATCTTAAAAATGGCTTGATAACAATAAACAGAGGATGGCTGTTTGTGGGTAGATAAAATTTATCGCTACGCAAAAGAAAACAGCGTCAGTTCTAATTATTTAACAATCTGTCTATGATTTAAATTTAAAAGGTTATACGTGATGACTTGGGTATAGCGTTTGAAGGCTAGATAAGATTAGAAATATTCGAAGGAGTTATATCGTTTGGCTGGGTTTTTGCAATTTAATCTATTTTGGCAATATTAGAAGATATCTAACCATACAAATGATGGTTATCAAAAATAGGCTATTAGCATATCTATATTAAAGACTTAGCCAGCGGGCATAGATAATAAAACCAAACTATCGCAGACGAGCAGCCATGATCATCTCGAATAAAAAGATAAGAACATATTTGGACGTAGTTATGAGTATTTTAGCGAAGCATAGAATATTAATGGCCAATTATATAGAGCATTCAAATCTCAATGCCTAATAAATCGTTAGATGACCGATGTAATAATATGCCTGCCAGAGATGCTTAGAAGTAAAACTGATCAAGCGTAAAGTATCGTCCAAAAGATTCGATTGAATTAACAGGACAGAGTTAGTTGGCGAGAGCTAAACAGTTTGGTAGGATGTTTATATCCAGTAGCATTAGAAGTATCTGATAATCCTGATTCTATAGTTAGTAAGATCTAAGCCCGCTACTTGATAGACTTAATTTAACATAATATACATTATACGAAAACAAACCAACGGTTTTAGTAGTTAGGCGAAAAACCATTTATACCATGTCATTCTGATACCTTAACTCGGATTTGATATTAGTTATAGACTTTTACTAACGACAAGTTTCAAGCAAATGCTGACGCAAAGTTTTGCCATCCCGATCTAAAACCACGTCTGCGACTTGGCAATTTTTATCATTGTCATCACATGACAGCTCATAATAAACATCGCTACCTTGTGCCAAGCTAACCTGAACCAATCCTTGAGCAGTTATTGAAAACTTCTTGTCTTGCGTATAGTCAGGATCTTGCGAGTTCCAAAGCACATCGTAATCTATATTGCAGGACGTCTGAGTTTTATCAAAATATTCTTGCTCAAGTTGCATGGCTGCTTGCAAGTCAGCATCTGCATATTGCTGCAGCACTACAGGATTACTCATACCTTGGTCATCAATATCTTGTTGGTACATTTTCGTGATAGTCGCAATCTTTATATCAGCCATGGCATTTTGTTTCTGATCTACTTTTGATACATCCGCTATAGCGTGACCGACAGGCATCAGTCCTATGGTCAATAGTAATGTCAGCGATTTATATGTTGGCATCTTATTCTCTGCGAGCTTTTATCCTATAAGTGTTACCGACTATTACATCATACCTATATTCGGACTCTGCTGTATTATCGTATCATTCAGGTTTACTTACCAAAATATCGATTACATAGTGCTTTTATGGTATTTTTTACCAGTTCCCATGACAATTTATAGTGATGTTTCTTTCGCTAATAACTGTGCTAAGGATGATTTTATGATGACATTACCTTCTTTTTTTAAGGAAAAATCTGCGACATTAGTCTCTAGCAGCCTTCTGTTATTCACGCTAGCTGCTACGGGTTGTCAGTCTGCTTCTGAGTCCAGTGAAGCCATTGTATCTCAGCCAACCAGTAGCTCATCAACACCTAGTAATGCTGATATCAGCCAGCAAACCCTTAGGCAGCAAGCGTTACGTATACAGCGCGCACTGGCAAATAAGGACTTTTCTAGAATCACTAATGATATCCATCCAACACGTGGCGTTCGTTTTTCGATGTACGCTTATGTACGGCCTGAGTCAGATAAAGTCTTTAGCCGCGGGCAATTTGCACAGTATTTACAGCAGTCTAACATTCAATTTACTTGGGGCGAAAAAGACGGTACTGGCGATCTATTGGTCACGCCGTTGCCTGCTTATCTGGATACTTGGGTGGATGGCAAAAAGTTCAATAATGCTAGTATCAATGTCAATGAATTCAAAAATAATAGTAATTCTATCAATAATTTAAAAGAAATATACCAAACATCAGATGTTGTAGAATTTTATTATAAAGGCACGGATGAGTATGATGGTATGGACTGGCGGGTACTACGCTTGGTATTTGATGAGTATCAAGGCAAGCGTTACCTAGTGGCTATCATTAATGACCAATGGACGGTTTAAGGTGTAGAGAAAGATTGCCCGACAACTTTTATAAGGCTTGTTTAAAGTGACAGCTTACTCTATCTGGATATAAATGCTATGTATATTCAATTAAAGATATATAGCGGATTGTGCTACATGGTTTTTGGTATAGTTTTTAATGACAAGCTTTGTTACTAGCCCTCTAACGACAACATATTCATAATCAATTTGATCAAATTTTTTTTGGTTGGGGTCAGACTCAGCGACCAGTAAGATTAAAGCTGCAAGCCCAGTATTATTGATGACCATGTCGCCTTTATTATTCAGCAGTCGGTGGTTACGGCGTAAAAAATCCACGAACAAAAAAGCGCCGCTGCAGTGCTCAACGTCTAAATTGCACGCCTTGAGGAGATTTGATGCGATAACCGACTGATATAACCACGTCTAAGTCATAAAAAGTCACCGGGCGATCAGAATTTGCAATATGCATTTTTTGTATATTGCTTTTTTCAGCGATTTCTTCATCTTTTATGGCCTTGGCGATATGACAAGAAATTACTGATTGATCACGACCAAACAACTCAGTCATTTGTGCTTATGACAGCCAGACAGTCTCTTGCTCAAAACGTACATCCACTTGCGCCTTTCCATCAGCACTTTCATAGATCTCTACTTTTGCCACATTATCACTTATAGTGTTAATCATCTCAGCTTCCCCAATTCCAACATGCTTATGCTGTCTTAAATACAGTTTACTGTCACCATCTCTATAAATATCATTTATAACGGCGTCTGCCGAAAGAATTTCACCATAATCTGATAAATATCCGGATAAGCATCAACCAGCTTTTGCGGTGTTTCAAAAAACACTTCACTCAAAACCGCAAAAAACTCAGCAGGATTGGTTGCGCCATAACGATCAAGTCCTGACTTGCGATGTGTTTGAAAATCTTCAAAATCGCGGCTCATAATCTGTGTCCAGTTTGCAGGATCCATATCAGGTTGCATCGGTGGAAAACCATTGGCGCGGCCGTTCATCATATCGAGCTTATGTACAAATTCATGAATGACAACGTTGTGTCCGTCACGTTCGCCTGAGTACTTAGCGTCCATCCATGAGAGAATGACAGGCCCTCGCAGCCATGCTTCTCCGCTACGGTGCTGAGTGCCCTCATGGACGATACCAAACTCATCCACCGTGGTGCTAGCACTCTTGTACGAGCCAGGATAAATGATGATGGATGACCAACCAGCATACCAATCAAGGCCTAAGTTCAAGATCGGCAAACACGCTTGCAGTGCAATCGACTGTCTGATAGCATTCGTAATTTCAAAGCCTTGTGCACCAGTGATAGATTTATCAGCTAAAAATAATGTTGCTAACTCAAATAAATGTTTCATCTCGTCAACATTTAATCTATCAAGTATCACGATGCGCTCAGCCGCTTGCATCCAGTCAGCCTGAGTAAATTCACTGTTGTCTAGTATGCGCTGTTCACGCCAGTCTTTTATGATGCCAAACATAATTTGCTATCCTTAAACCTTACGATATTGAAATAACTCAGCCTAGCATGCACTCACTTGCCACAAATATGCCAATATCGTTACTAAGAAGACTTTATGGCATCTAACTGCACTTCTACCACTCGTAGCGCCATTGATTTCCAGTCCAAATTTATATCATCAGTAAACACCATGTGGTGACTGATACTCACGTACCCATGTACGATTGCCCAAATATCTAGCGCTATTTGTCTGCGCTCCTCAATAGTCGCACCATCTGGTAGATACGAGCCAGCCACCCGTACCAGTTTTGAAAATGCACTGTCTCTGGCTGCAACTGCTTCTTCAGAGGGCTGATATCCTGCATCAGATTCCCCAAAAATCAGCCGATAGTGCGCCTCATATTTCTCGCCTACATTGAGATACCCTAGGCACGCCTCTAGCACTTGCTCTTTGTTTGCCTTACCTTCTGGAATGACATCCATGGCTTCACGGACGAGATTAAATCCTTCTATGTACAGCGCATCTAGTATGCCTTGCTTACCTTGGAAGTGACTGTATATACCGATGGTGGACAGTCCTGCCCGCTTGGATATGGCGCGTACACTCAAGGCTTCCCCACCCCCTTCTAAGAAAAGCTCAGATGCAGCGTTTAGTATTTTGGTTCTGGCATCCATTAGATTCTCACTATGTCTTGACAATTATAACAGTGTTATTCTAGTATATAACACTGTTATGCACAAACAATTATGAATTGATTGTGTTGATAGAAGCTCAACTTAGAGTAAGGACACTATGAGTATTCAACAGCTAGAAACGGATTATCTAATCATTGGTAGTGGCGCGGTGGGCATGGCTTTTGCCGATGTGCTGCTCACAGAAACAGATGCTAATATTATTATCGTCGATAAACATCATAAGCCAGGCGGTCATTGGAACGATGCCTATTCGTTTGTCACCTTACATCAGCCGTCGTCTTTTTATGGCGTTAGCTCACGTGAGCTTTGCGGCGGTATGATTGATAAAATTGGTTTAAATAAAGGCTTGTCCGAGCTGGCGTCAGGCGCAGAAGTCATGGCGTACTTTGATAAAGTCATGAAGCACACGTTTTTACCAAGTGGCAGCGTGAAATACTTCCCGATGTGTGAGTACAAAGGCGACGGCAAGTTTTCATTGTTGCTGTCTGATACCAGCTATGAGGTTAAGGTCAATAAGAAAATCATTGACGGTACTTACTTCAAAACCTCAGTACCAGCGACCCATACCCCAAACTTTGAGATTGCTGATGGTGTTAAGTTTGGCCCATTAAATGATTTGCCGAGTCTAACCAAACCTCGTGATGGTTACGTGATTATCGGCGGCGGAAAAACAGGTATTGATGCGGTTTTATGGCTACTAGAGAGTCAAATTGACCCAGACAATATCACGTGGATTATGCCAAGAGATGCTTGGCTGATCGATCGTAAAAATACCCAACCCTCTCGTGATTTTTTCACCCATACTATTGGAGCACAGGCTACTCAGGCAGAAGCGATTGCTGAGGCAGAAAACATCGAAGACCTGTTTAATCGTTTAGAAAAAGGCGGCGTATTAATGCGTATTGATCCAAATGTACGCCCGCAAATGTTCCATGGCGCTACCATTAGCAGTGAAGAGCTCAAGCAGTTACGCCGTGTTAAAAACATTGTACGTAAAGGTCGCGTGACCCGCTTAGATACTGACAAGATTTATTTTGGTGAGGACAGCATTTCTACCACCCCCAACACCATGCATATCGACTGCTCTGCACGGGCAGTACCAGTGACAGAGACGTACGATGTATTCAAAGGTGATACCGTGGTGGTGCAAACCGTACGTACCTATCAACCTGTATTTAGTGCCGCATTTATCGCCCACATTGAAGCCAGTTATGATGATGAAACCATCAAAAATGAGTTGTGCCAAGTGGTGCCAATTCCAAATCATGATAAAGCAGAGAGCCTTGCCAATAAACTCTCTGCTTTTTTTGCTTTATATACTGACTACAGACATACACCTTACTCATAATCTTTAAACTTAAAAGCTGTAGTTTACATTGCGGTTTAATGCACCCAACCTTCGTCTTTTAGATAATCATGCAACCCTTCAGCGAACTGTCTGTAGCCCGCAGCATTGGCATGAATTTTATCAGACTTTAAAGCCTCATCTGACAGTACAGTTGACCAGCCATCAGAATACAGAGGTATGCCTTCAGCTTCCGCAATATCTTCATACAGTGGATTATCACTTGCCTTGCCAAACAAAGCACTGGTACTGAGATACGGCTCAGCGATTAGGACAACGTCAATATTTTTGGATTGTAAGGTGTCTATAGTCGCGATGATATTGGCACGAGTGGTATCAGGCGCAATGCGCTGCAATACATCATTACCACCCACACCCAGTAAGACCAAATCAGGGTTTTGCTCAATGATCTCATTCACTCGAGTAAGCACATCTGCAGATGTATCACCATTGACCCCCGCATTAACGACGTTCCATTTGCTTAGCTCTGCTAGCACCGTAGGATATGCTGTTTTAGGATTTGCGCCGTAACCATAGGTTAATGAGTCGCCAAGTGCGACCACTGTGCTACCAGCGGGCAAGGTATCTTGTTGTGGTTCGCTACCACAGCCAGTCACACTGATAATCGCTGACAACCCTATACCTGCCAGCATTAAAAACCTACCACGTAGCTTCATGTCTTCTCCCCTCCTGTTTTTATTGAGTTAAACTTATTAGAATTAGGTTCAAGTTTTTAAAAATCTATTATTTAACTCTTGTTGTATATTGCTCATTAACCGTTGTATAGTCCATACAGGAGATAGACTACCTGTTGGGCGCAGTACAAGTGCTACTCTACTTAGCATAGACAGTGTATTCATCATAAAGTATAACTTTACCAAGGATACGTGAGGTATTTATGAATAAAACAGCATCTCAAAGTCAGTCTAAGGATGGAAACCCAGACAAAGAAAAATCTGCAAATCAAAGTCAGAGCCAATCCATTAAAGTGCCCAATGATAATACTAAAAGTCCCGCGTCAACACCGACCGAAGATACCTTCACAAAAGACACTTCAGAAAAACCTGAGAAAAAACCACAAAGTTTCGATGAATTGCAGATAAGTAAGGGTAGGTATCGCCCAGTGGCACAAGCTGTTGGCCATTGGCTTGATAACATCAACATGGATGCCCTCAATTATCTAAACGAACAAGCAGAAAATATCTTTTACCGTAAAGGGGTTACCTTTACCGTCTATAGCGATGCCAAAAACATCGAGCGTATGATTCCGTTTGATATCATTCCACGCATTATTGCCGCGAGCGAATGGAAACAAATAGAAGCAGGCTGTAAACAGCGTATCACGGCTCTCAATGCATTCTTACATGATATCTACCATGACCAAGCCATCATGAAGGCAGATATTGTCCCTGCCAGCTACGTCTATGCCAGTGGTTGCTATGAGCCATGGATGATGGGCATTGAGCTCGACAAGCCTATCTATTCGCACATCAGCGGTATTGACTTGATTCGAGACGAGACAGGTAAATTTTGTGTGTTAGAGGATAACTTGCGTACCCCATCAGGCGTCTCATATATGCTTGAGAGCCGCAATATATCAGAAACACTATTAGCTGACATATTTACTGAAACGCCTATCATGGGCATCAGTGATTACCCTAGCCGTCTCAAGGCCTGTCTTGCCAGCTCAACATCCAAATATGATCCACAAGTCGTCATTCTAACGCCAGGTCGTTTTAATAGTGCCTATTATGAGCATGCCTTCTTAGCGCATGAGATGAATGTACCACTTGTCCATGGTTATGATTTGGTCGTTGAGGACAGTAAAGTCTATATGCAAGGCATTCGTGGCAAGGTACAAGTCGATGTGATCTATCGCCGCATTGATGATCCCTATATTGACCCGTTAGCCTTTAAATCTGATTCCATATTGGGTGTATCAGGGCTAATGAGTGCTTATCGCGCTGGCAACGTGGTGATTGTTAACGCCCCAGGTACGGGCGTGGCCGATGATAAGAGTTTATATCCTTTTGTGCCAGATATGATCAAGTTCTACTTAAATGAAGAGCCTATCCTACCTAATATTGAGACATACCAGTGCCGTAAGCCCGACGATCTCAAATATGTGCTCGATAATCTAGACAAGCTGGTAGTAAAAGAAACACAGGGCTCAGGCGGATACGGGATGCTTATTGGTCCGACGTCGACCAAAAAAGAAATCGAAGAATATCGTGTACGCCTACTTGAAAACCCAGCCGGCTTTATTGCCCAACCGACTATTTCTCTATCTACCAATCCCACTGCCGTAAGCGATGGTATCGCACCACGTCATATTGACTTGCGTCCTTTTATCCTCAGTCATGGTGATGGCACAGTAGATATTGTACCCGGTGGTCTGACACGAGTGGCCATGGTTGAAGGCTCTTTAGTCGTCAATTCATCACAAGGCGGCGGTATCAAAGACACTTGGATTATTGATGATAGTGATTTAGACAGCCAGCAGACCGACAAGTGCTCGCCTTTATCATCAATAGGTGTCAATGCTTCAGGGCACGCGAACTACTATGATCGCGTCCAGCCCTTAGAAACAGGTTACGAGAGTTTAGATGATGCGCCCATGATACTGCTACTCTCTACCGCCAGCCACTTGATATGGCTAGGCCGATATAGTGAGCGTCTGTATTACTACGACGATGTTATGAAACAACTTATCAAAGGCGATTTCAAAAAATCACAGATCAGACATCTAATTAGTCATTTAGGGTTTGCCGTTGATGGTGAAGTGTCACTGACCACCATGAAAGCACAAATGATGGCTGATTTGGAACAAAACATCATACCCAATATCGTGCAATCGATTGAGGATAATGTCCAAGAGGCCAAAGGTGTCATTGGTAAAGATACTGCTGAGTTATACAACTTGATCAAGCGTTTATCGAGTGCTGGCACGTATCGAGCAGCGACCTTGCAGCTACACGCGTGTAACGCTGCGATGAAACAAGAAAATCCGACAGTGACTTGCTTCTGGCAATTAGGGCGTCACTTTGAGCAGCTTGAGCGTGCCGTCTTGTTGGGAGAGGATTCAACAGAGATCAGTTTTGAATTCAGACATTGGATTAATGAGTTGCCGGAAAATACGCGCTGGCGTGAGCTTATCCGCTTGACCAACCAGATGATCAGGTCAAAGAAATTTAGTGATTTTGCGCTGATTAGCAAGGAGTTCAATCTCATACTGCGTCAAGGTGTATAGAAGGTGTCTAGCCAAAAACCAATAGCAATGGCTCATGAGACATATGGAATAAACAGAAAATAGAAAGACGCTATAAGGAAAATGCCATGAAACTTCAAATCAGTCACCAAACCAACTATTATTACGATGAGCTGGCGCAGCGCAGTGTACAGTATATACGTATGACACCCATGCAAATGCCGCACCAAACCATTCATAAATGGGATGTCATGCTGCCTAAAGTGGCGACCAACCAAAAGGACGGCTTTGGTAATGCATGGCTCACGCTCAGTCGTAACGAGGCACATAACAACTTACAAATGCAGGCGTCGGGTATCGTTGAGATCAACACCGAAACCGAACGTTTAGAGGATATGGATCATGTCCCCTACCTGCTATTTACCGTACAAACCCCTTTGACCAAATGCTCACAAGAGATGCGAGAATTTGCAGCACCATATCTGAAAACCCCTACTCATGACAGCTTAAAGGCGATGGCGAATGCCCTTATTATGAAAATGCCTTTTGTTAAAGACGTCACACATGTGGGCACAACTGCTGCTGAGGCGTTTGCGACAAGTGCCGGTGTGTGCCAAGACCATACACATGTGTTTTTAAGTATCTTGCGCGATCAACAAATTCCAGCGCGTTATGTGTCCGGTTATCTGTATGACGATACCGAAAATCACATGGCCAGTCACGCATGGGCTGAGGTTTGGCTGGATGGTTACTGGTATACTTTTGATATCTCAAATCAGGCGTTTACCCCAAACTCACATGTGTATGTGGCTATTGGGCGAGATTATCTAGATACGGCGCCTGTTCGCGGCGTGCGTATGGGCGGCGGTTACGAAAATCTTTACAGTTTGGTATTAGTCAAAAAGCTATCATAGCGTTTGCTATTTTTTATTACGTTTATTCATCAAGGGTATTTTATGACTTATTGTGCTGCCATTCGTCTAAAAGACGGTATGGTCTTTGCCAGTGACACGCGCACGAATGCCGGTGTTGATCACATATCGACATTCAGAAAGTTGTATCAATACGGCGTTGAAGGCGAGCGCTTTATGGTGCTACAGACAGCTGGTAGCTTAGCGACATCGCAGGCAGTGTTCAATAAACTACAAAGCGACATTGACCAGCGTGCTGAGAGTAACCTCAATACAGTAGCGACGTTGTTTGATGCCGCGCAAATGGTTGGTGAATGTATGCGTGATGTTATGAACCATGCAAAAGCAGTCGCTAACTCTACTCGCGATGGTGCATTTACCAGCTCGTTTATGCTTGGTGGTCAAATAAAAGGACAGCCACCTGAGCTATACCTGATTTATCCTGAAGGCAATTGCATCAAAGCCACTGAAGATACGCCCTTCTTTCAGTTAGGTGAAAGCAAATATGGCAAACCTATTTTGGATCGTTCTGTCAGCTACAACACGGATGTAAGGCACGCGGCACGTGCGTTGATGCTGTCATTTGATTCCACGATTCACTCAAACCTATCAGTCGGTATGCCGATAGATTTTGTACTTTATAACAATGACAGCCTAGCTCTGCCAAACGGCCGACGTATTGATGAGCGTGATGAATATTTTAATACCATCCGTCATCAATGGTCAGATGCGTTACGTCGCACGTTAGTTGAATTGCCTAAATGTCCTGATGGTTATTGGGGATAAATAGTTCCGTATAAAATCATACTTTCTGCACTAAGAAGCCCTTTGTGATAGACAGAGGGCTTTTTTATTATCAACTAATAATCAGGCAATAAAAAACCGGAATAGCGCTGAATAAACAGCCCTAATCCGGTTTTGCTTTAAAGGCCTTGAATGCCATCATAATGATGTCACACTCAATTGTTGTGTAATCTACCTCATGACCTGGTACATGGAAGACTCACTGGACTGCACCTAGATAAAGGCCCTAGTGCATTAGCTCAATCACGATTGCGTGATTGCGCCAGCGAGCTAATGACACTAGGGCCTTTATCTAGGTATTAGCAGGACTGAAACAGTCTTCCTTGGGTAAAATGTAATGGCTTGACTCGTGGACGACGCAACGTCGCCCCTCACCGTAAACGGTGAAACGCTAAATCTCACAACTCGTTAAGTTTGCCTCATAACAGTTATTATTGTCAATATATAATTGCAAATAAAATCGTGCGCGACGCTATATGTCGCAGACCATATATTTCCTTACAAAAGTCCTTGATATTTTCTGTGAAACGCGCTTTTATGGTGCTACAAAATTACGCGCACTGACAAAATAAAAATTAAGGCAAATTTCTATGAGTCTGTCATTTTCACAAATTCAGCAAGCTTGGCAAGCCCAAGATCCAAGTTTGGTCGATAAATTATGTACATTGGCAACTCAAGCTGATGCAATTCCCGAGACGCCCATCCCTGAGCATGAGCTTACTTTTGATCGGTTTTTAGATGAGATATTTAGTCATCAGTTTCGGGACCAACATTCCGAAGTACAGTTTGCAGAGCGCGTGGCAATGATTGCCAAACTGGAAGCAGACGAAGGCGTTTACCCCCTCCCAGATCGCTATAAGATCCATATAACACTGACCGCACTGTGGGAAGATGGCAGCGCGTACTCTAGAGCCATCTTAAAACAAGCCATTACGGCTTTGCCAGTCAGCTATGGTGCGTGGAAGGGTTTAAAGCGTATTTATAAGCAAGCTGAATTTTCTCAAGATTATGAGATATTTGGACAAATAGCCGCCAAGATTGATTTACAGCGTTTCAATCAAACCGCCAACTCTGCGGTCAGTCTCGCCACCAAAACCTATATGAGCCTTAGAGCATGGCGTTATCTGCGGCAGTTGGGTCAGCAAATGCCGATTGGCTATATTGATGCTGCCGTCTGTGTACTCGCCAGCTATGACGAAACCATGACGGCAGGTAGCCTTGAGCAAACGAACAGCTGGGTACTTAATCACATCTGTTTCCATAACAGCCTTGATTATGGCGTCAATCGATTCAGCAGTCGCTCACCTCGCAAGCTTTTTGATGCCAAAGGTCGCGCGTTCTCTGAAGCGTGGCAACGAGACCCTGAACCACTTATTGAGTTACTGGCCATCGCCAGAAACGAGGCTATCAGACAGTTTGCAACCGATAGCCTAAAGCACGATTTCAAAACCCAATTACGTGATGTGAGTGGTGAGACGCTACAATATTTATCTGCCGGACAAGCGCACAGCAAAGCACGTGATGAGATGATTGTTTGGCTATTAGAAAATTCACCGCATTTTGAAAAGTCTAAATTTCAAGTATTGGGCTTGCATCAAGTCGTACTGCAACTACTCCATTCACACTATCCTGCCGCCTATCAATATGCGATTGGCTATGCCAAAAGCTATGCTCCAGACTTATCACTCACTGAGCTGATGTTACTGGCCATGTCAGATTATGAGCCTATTAGAGCATTTGCCATCAACAATATCTTGAGTCGTGACCCTGTTGCTGATATTGGTGTCAACGGTTGGGGTCAGCTATTAGACACCGAATGTCACTATCAAACGGCGAGCAAACAACTTAGCAAACACTTTACAAGGCGCGACTTGACCCCTGAGTGGTTTTTTGAACGATTGACCAGCGGCAAAACACACAGCGTAAAATTTGCCATAAAAAAACTACCTGAGCTCTATAGTGCTAAAGAGCTAGGGACTGACTACTTTATTCGCATTGCCCAGCAGTTAGATATACCAGAGCAACAGGACTTCTCTGCTTATAACGACAGCTACTGCATGGACTTTGCGTTGGACCAGCTCAGACGTTTGGATTTGAGCCAAGTAAACGCTGACGTGTGGCAAATACTGCTATTACATCCACTATCGCAAGCGACTATTACCGATTGGTTTGATGAAGATGTACTGTCAGCCGCGACGCTTGATATGAGCTATTGGCATGCGCTTGCCTATGAGCGTGATTGGCAAGTGAGTGAATATATTGAACGATTAAAATCTGCTGATACTTCTATTAAAAACTGGCAAAAGCACTTAGCTTTTGATGAGTACTTAGCAGAAAACGTGAGAGATTGGCTGTCTGATGTGCGTCGGTTTGCGCCGATAGATTTAGGTTTCGACTGGCTTATGAACCTTGCGCATAGCGAACAAGCACTCTATCGTGAATTTGCGATTGAACGCATTAACAAAGGGTTCTTGCCTGCCGACTTTATCGCATATCTCGACAGCAATGAAGGCGACTCTACTGATAACGCTTCCAGTAATAGCACTGACAATAAAGACTCAAATAGCGATGCTGCTACTGAAGTAGATTTAACCGGCCAACGCTATTTATTCACAGGCAAGATGCAAAGCATGACTCGTGGCGAGGCCGAAAAAGTTGTGAAAGCGGCTAATGGTGCTATTAGCAGCGCCGTCAACGGCAAGTTAGATTACTTGGTCATCGGTGATGATGGTTCACCATTATATGGCAATGGCCGTAAAGGTAGCAAGCAAGTTAAAGCCGAGAGCTTAATCGCCGATGGTGCTGCCCTAAAGATTATTTCCGAAACCGCCTTTTTACAGATGCTAAGCGGTCAATCACGAGAGGTGTCTGAAGACGATACTTTTGCAGGTGCCAACGCACTGTGGCATATGGCAACAGATGATGCTACTGCACCTATCAGCGAGCTTGCGATCAGCTACCTCAGTCATCATCATGAGCATATCTGCATGGCACTGACAGACAGACCAGTCGATCCCGATGCGATTATCCCTTCTTCATTCTTTGATGCAGAGCGCGTCATTCCTTTGCTGCAACATCGTAACAGCCAGCTGCGAGACTTTGGCTTATTACTGAGTGAGTATGAAATGGCGACGTGGCAACCGACGCCAGCCCTATGGCTGATGATGGCAGAATCTCCCTATACGGATATCACTCAACTGCTGAAGCGTGCGCTATTGGATAAGCCATCCGTTGCCAATCGACATTACCACGTTCAGTCAGCACAATTAAATGCTGGCATGCTGAATGCGTTGATTGAAAGCAAAGCGCGAGTCGCTCGCCAAATCGGTATCACCCTACTACAGCGTCACGCCAAGTTCCAAGATGTGCAGTCTTTATATCGATTGACCCAAAGCACAGACCGTGAAGTACGTTATTCCGCCGTGACCATGCTATGGAAACACTACAAGGCGCGTCACGTGTCGCCAAACTGGCAACCAACCAGTAGCGATAGTAAAGATAAAGATGCTGCACGAGATAAAGACAGCAGCGCTCAACCAGTCATAACAGAGCAGTCAGATAAACGTTTGGCAAGCTTGCCTGCAGAAGTCGATCAGCTACTAATGCTGCTACGCCGTGGTCTTTTTGAGCTACCACCTGGCCGTCTAGGCAGTTCGCAAGAGCCAAGTACTAGTGACAGCAGTAAGCATAAGCAACAACGCTACTCAGATAAAAACTCAGCATCACCACAATCATCAGAGGCAGCTGGGTCAGATAGCAATATCACACTAAAACCTATATCTGCGAGTCGTGCTAAATTGGCGTTGATTGAGACCTTTCGTGATGTGGCATTGGCTGATAGCACCTTTGCGGCGCTCATTATGCCCACACTGTTCACCTTTACGCACTCTGCAGGCAAGATGGAGCGTCATGCGTGTTTGGTTGCCGTCACACGGTTATTGCATCGCTATCCTGAGCTATCCAAAAACCTGCAGCCAGTGGCATCGGCTTAACGGCTTTGGTAAGCAAATATAGATAAAAGATACTTAAAAAATATGACGTCACCTCAACTGAGATAACACCATGAAAACAATAACACTCCCCTATTGGGGTCAAATTATTGGCCTAGTCAGTAAGGCCAACAGCACCCAAGCAGCAACTCAAAAGACAACCAAGCAAGATGGGCGCAGTCTTTTTATTACTCGCCAGCAACAAGCATCTGCTACGGTCTTATATGTCCTTGATCAACAAGGTGAGCAATTTAGCTTATCGACAACTGCGCTGCCTTGTGCGATGCAAGCCATCACCAAAATAGATGACAGCACTATTGTGATGATTGGTGATGATGGTCATCTTTATCAAACGGATTGGCAAGCCAAGAAAGTTAAGAAGACCAGTGCTACATCCTTGTTCGATGCACCTAAAAATAATAACAATGATATAGGCCGTGCCGTAGCCATGGCGCCGCTACAAGATGCACTGGCTATTCTATATCCAAAACATATCGTGGTATGGCCTTATCAGGACAGTCAAGCCAGCAGTACTGTCATCATTGAGCCTTACTCGTCTTCTATAGCAGCATCAAGTAAGGAGTCTGCATTAACCGCGCTAGCAACCTCAAGTGATGGCTCGTGGTTAGTCGTAGCAGATAAAACGGGAGATGTTAGTAGCTATCAATGGAGCTCAGATAAAGCTCAGCTCACTCTAAGTAGCCGAAAACAGCTCCACCAAGGTAGGGTAAACGCGCTGTGTTTTGAGCCAGTCGGGCAGTACTTCTTCTCAGCAGGCACAGACAAATGTCTATACCGTACTCATGTCCAAGGCGATCTGCATCCTGTTGATAGAGCCAAGTCTAGCCAACACAGCGAAATGATCACGGCGCTTTGTGTCTCAGACACTCGGCTCTTCACTGCCGCCGATGACAAGAGCGTCAAATCATGGGCATTTGATAAAGGTCAGCCAAACAGCTGTAAAGAGGATCTAACCAAGGCGCGACAGATCGTCTTATCTTCTTACGCTGAACAACCAACGCTCATCGTAGTCAGTGCTGATCAGAGCTTACGTTTTATACCTATTGACCACACTCAAAGTACATCACAGAATAGCACCTCACAAAATAGTACGGCAAAAAATAGCAAGCTATTACCAGTCAATTATATTATCAAAGACGGCTATCAGAGAATCAGCCAATTACTGACAGATACTTCAAACAATAATGATGTGTCGTTTAAAGAAGGCTTAGCGCTGCTACAGGCGCAAGCAGATAATCAAACATTAGAGCTGATTAAAAAATTACTTGCTGATAGCGACACGCTCACGGCCAACCAAGCATTGCAATTGGTACAGTGGATTGCTACTACTAATCTTGATAAAACTGCACAGGTTTTAGAGCAGCAACTAAGCTCGGCACACAGTGCAAAAGTACGCCTTGCTGCTTTTCATGCCTTGGCCGACCGCGCAGACACGGCGAAGCGCCCGCTGCATTATCTAGAAGAAGCCTTTAAAAACCGTTACTACGAGGAAGTGGTAGCCTCTGCGTTACAAGGTTACCTAAAAGTCGCGATGAAGGATGCCACAAGCCAGCGCCGCATCTTACCTATTTTAAGAGACGCGTTGTCACACAGTTTTGCAAATATTCGTAAGCAAGCATTGGCCTCGCTTGAGACACTATTGCCTGACAACAGCCCTCAAGCAGATTTGATGGCATTAGACTGCAATCAGTCAGACATTGTCCAATCAGGACTGATTCGTCTGTATCAGCGCGGTATGCTAAACCATCTTGAAGTCTCGCGTCAGTTGATGCTGCTACAGAATCATCGTAATACAGAGATTAGGCAAACAGCGTTTTACGTCTCATTGTTGTCTCAGCCTAAGTTGATAGAGGCATTGAAACAGCAAGGTGACACGCAAACATTACGTACCCTGACTGATTTTGATGACTTTCGCTTACTTCGCGGCACGCTACTAGATAATGCTAGCAACGCAGCGGCAAATGATAAGAGTGTTAAACAATCAGAATCCGATGAGGCGATCCGTTTAACCTTATCCACGCAAGATTTTATCTCACAAGCAGATAGTACCCAAGCATCTAAGAGTAAGGCTAAAACGGCAAAATCCAAGAAGCCTGCTACTGAATCTATAAAGCTAAGCAATGACACGTTAGAACCCTTATTACAAAGCTTAAGCAATAGTCACGAAGATATCAGTTTCCGAGCGGCGTATGCGCTGGCTTGCCTACAAGACAAACGAGCGTTTGGCACCCTGATTAGCCTAATGAGCCATGATGACAGTGCCATCATCCGTGCTGGTGTCGCCACAGCGCTTGGTCATTTAAATATAGAAGACGCCAAAGCAGTCCTACCGACATTACTAGATGATAAGGACGCTGGCGTGCGCCAAGTGGCCATGCAAGCCTATGGCAAATTGGCAGACAATGCATTGTCTTGGGCAGCGACAGGTTTTGCTTCTAAACATCAAGACATTCATGAGCAGTCTTTAGCACTGTTTTTAAAACATGTCGCACCAGATAGCTCAAATAGTGGTGACAAAAGCACTCAGATGTCGTCAGAGATGACAGACATACTGCTACAGGCATTGAATAATCCTTTTACCAGCATTCGGTTAGAAGTGGTAAAAGTTCTATTAAACCGCCAATTTAAGCAGTCATCTGACACTATTTCTAAAAACGTTTCTGACGATGTTTCTGATAGTACTATCGTTGATATTATCAAGCTATTGCAGCAAAGCCTCTTTGAAGATGTACATCAAGTTGCGATAGAAGAATGGCAACGACTGTTGCTAGCAATGAACTCGAAACATAAAACAAATAAAGCCAATAACACTGAAGAAACCAGCCACCAAAAGACCAATCAAGCTGTCCTGACCCTGTTCTTTGCGGATACGTTTGCCGCTATCCGTAAGCAAGCCTTTGACATCGCACTTAAGCAAAGCAAACACTTAGGGTTTACTGACGTCATGTTAAATGCACTTGCCAGCCCTTATGCGGACACTAAGCAACTGGCCCTTACGACAGTGCAAGCCAGAGCCAATACGACTCAGCTGACACAACTGATGCCAGCTCTAGTGGCCATGTTCGCTGATGACAGTATTGAGCTACGTAAACAAGCTTTGACGGTCGCTTTGGCGCTGACAGACTTACAGCCTACTATTTTAGCGGATTACAGTAGCCTAGATGATAGTAGCACCGATGATCAACCTAATCATCACGAAGCATTGATTGCCGCGGCCCTCAACAGTCCTTATCCTGATATTCAGCTAACAGTCGCTCAACTGCTGGCCAGCCAATCACGCTTATACACTGACGAAGAACAGGCAAAGCGAAGTGATGAGCAAGCGTACCAAGTCTTTAAGCATTACTTAGATCTACCAATACCCTCTCAGGACAAAAAAAGTGAAACATATACTCAGTGGTACAGTCATGTAGGCCAAGCATTATTTGGTTTATCAAAGCTAGCTTATCCCTCAACATACAACGCGCTTAACTGGTACGATAAATATTTACACCACCCTGACGCCGATTTTAAATCACTTGCTCCAACACTCACGCTCATGGTGACTGTAAACGATATTGATCTGCTGCTCAAATGGCAAAAAGATGAGAGCCCCATTATTTGCCATTGTGCCAATTTTGGTTTGGCTATCCTAGGTGATACGCGTGGGCAGGCTTTGTTGACTCATGATATTTATGGCAATATCGACAATAGCAATCTGGTAGCATCAAAAATGCCTGTTTATTGGCTTCAAGCGCAGCACGGTTTAGGTATTACACATGCACGACAATTACAGCCTTTGTTTGAGTCAGAGTCCTATGCAGTAGCAGCCAGACTGTTATTGATATTTAATGACTTACAGAATGGCTTGCAAGGTGGCTGGCAAGATAGCCTGCAAGCTACTAAAACAGACACTACTAGCATTGGTCGACCTAACCGACTGATAGAAACATTAAGCTTTGCGGATAATGACACGGCAGTAGTCTATGCCAATATACTCGCTCGTTACCCGAATGACGTACAACAACGCAATAACCAGCAAGCACTATCGTCAGCATGGCAGTACCTAAGTGATTACTTGTCACGTCAATTAGGCAGTGTTTTATCGTCTCACTCTGAAGTCATTACAATGATGATAGATGCCATGCCAAACACGGTATATAAAGGTGGTGTTAAAGGACAGTCGCATAATACATCCTCTATCCGAGCAAGTATCCTAACGACGGTGAGTACCGAAAACTTACAACAGCTCGCCAATCTCAGTCGACATCAACAGCCATTGGTACGCGCAAAAACCATTAGTGTCATTTGCAACTTATCTGAATTACTCGCCCATGACTACTATGACGATGAGGACGATGTTTTTGAGACATTACAAAAATGGCAACGCAGTTTACAGGCATTGTTAAGTGCTCACCCAGTTACGGCCACCGTTAATATGGCAGGCAATGCGCAAACAGTCGGTAGCTCTCCTACTGAACAACAAGACAGTCAGGAAGTGCATTATCCTTATCAGTCTCTTGCCTTTGGCGCTTGGATTGGTGTCATACGTGCAGGCGACGATTATTATGCTAATAGCAGCACCACAGACCAAGCCATTCGAGGGCTAATGTGGCTTGCTACTCAACCATCGCAGCTGAACACCAATAACAACACTAATAACGATGAGGACTGGCGAGACAGTACCAGTCGCGTGTTGTTGCCACTACTGAACCATAGTAGTTTTGACATTCGTGAGTTGGCTTGGGCATGCTTGTATAAGCTGGACATGCCAGCCAAAAAGCTGGCTGACTATGCCATGAGTACGCCCTACCGTGATATGGTCAAACGCGGCTTGGATCTATTGCTAGATACCGCAAATAACAATGCTATACAGCAGCAAAGCAAACCATCGGATACAGCTACTGTCAGTAGTAGCGCTGATCAACAACTCATTGATTTATTAAAAACCAATAATCACACCTTAGCAGAAGAGGCCTATCAGCTGTTAAAGGGCCGACTAGGCCATCTGCCTGCTAGCTTACTTGGGCTACAGTCTTATTGTCAGTCGCTACTGCCTCAGATCGTTGCTGAATGGAAACAAGTCATCGTCACGCCCTTTGCAAACAGTCAATCGCCGTCAGTGCAACGCCAAGACAAACTGACGTTTTTGTTGCATGCTGTGAAGAGTGATGATTGGAATGCAAAATATCAAGCACTGAGTCAACTGGTTGAGTTTTATGACGTACTCTTTGCGGACAGCACGCTATTTGATAGCTTGTTCGATTTTGCTGAAGATGCTCAGGCCAGTAATGAGAAATACCGTAGCTGGCAGTTGCTTGTTGATGCACTCACGTCGTACCAATTCATCAATAAGAACACTTTAGAGGGTCATTTAAAGAATGGTTTGGAGAGCAGCTTTGATATTGCGACTGCTGAACAAGTTGCTAATGAAGCGCACTTACGATTATTAGCCTTACTTGACGATCCCCATATCAACAAACCTAAGCAGTTTATTTATGGTGATATCGCTGACCTGCGTAATACGCATCTGGTCGCACCATTACTACAGCGTTTAGAGAATCTGTTTGAGTACACGCCGCAAAAGCATAAAGAAGAGCGTAAATACTTATTTGACACTTTGGTGAAAATCAGCGGTTACGATCAAAACATCGATGACTACCTAGATGAGCGTGAAGACACGCGTTGGTTACAACGTCAGCATCCTAGAGACTCGAAAGTCTTGCTGTCACTGTTTACGACCCTTATGAGTCATAGTGATTATGCACTTGCCGCGCTGCTATTGCCGTCACTTGCATGGGCAAAATCGGACGACAGTGATTTATCCTCGCGCATTGATAGCGCTTTGGCGCTAGCCTACGAGCAGATGCCAGCTAAATATATCTTTAAGTTGGTTGAAGCACTGGCATATCGAGCCAAAAGACGACATGGTAGTATTGCCTCATTACAAAACGCCCTGCGTAATAAAGACGCTGATGTGCAATTTGCCGCGGCTGAAGGACTCGCTAAATGCGGTCATGCTGATGGGGTCAATATCTTGATGGCCACGATCGATTACAACCCTGATGCTGAATTCCGCAGCTGCAGTGTGTTAGCCATTGGCGAGCTACTAGGCAGCAATAACAATCAAAATTCTGATTTGCCTAATGCTAGCTCGCCTGCGGACAACGCTGATAAAAACTTACAGGTTCATACCTTATACAAAGCCTATGATAAGTTAATCAAACTGGCTGAAGATGACGAGCATTACCTGCAAGACGTGGCCAGTGAAGCCTTAGGCCGCCTTGCACAAGGTGGTGACTTTGAGCATAGTCCGCATATTTTTGAGCTATTAAAATCGCACTTGTCAGACCCCGCAGTCCATTTCACCAATCCCGCCATTGTCCATTGGTTAAATGGACTGCGCTGGCTCAACACAACGCCTGCTTGGGAACAAATCCGCAGCTATATCCGCACTCATATCGATAAAGCCATATTCTTCCGTCCACAAAGGCATGCGGTATGGCTACTGCAGATGAATGATAACGATGCCAATAAAGCATTAATTTTAGATATCTTAAAGCAAAACAACCTAGATCGTGCTGTGCTCATGGCGGCTTATACTGCGGCACAGAAAACCTGGGGCAGTCTCGCGTCGCAGATTTATCCTTATGATTGGGCAGCCATCCAAAGCCATAATGATGACTTTGTAGAAGAGACGGAGCATTTGAGTCTAAAGCGTATCATTGATAATAGCAGCATCGATGAGCTGGCAACATTCATCACGCAGCATGGTGAGCACTTGCCAGCCGATACCCTGATGGCACTGCAAAACGCCATTATGGCCAAGCAAGATATGCCAACATCACAGCTTACCGCGTTAATTACCAGTAGTAATCCCCTGACACAGCATATTGGACTGTGTTATCTGACCCAATATCCAACTAACTATTTAGACAAAGAAATGGTTGCGACGTTGCAGCAGCGTTTTGACACTGCAAGCGAGCAATGGCACACGCTTATCGACACCATCAACCGCAGTCCAACGACCATCAATAATAGTCAGTGGATTGGCATGGTTGAGCAAGTGGGTACCACCATCAGACAACTGGTGTGGCTAATCATGCGTCATATATCCATTACCATTGCCAAAGGTGCTGTCGATAAAGCGGCTACTAAGCAAATCGCGGCAATGCTTGATTGGCTCAATGATTCTCGTCAACCATTGACCATCACTTCTATTCCACTGCTTTCTACGACTGTTAGCGGTTGGTGGCAGCAAGCGCTATTGGCACTACTGGCCAGACCAGTCGCTGAAGATAAGGTATTATCAAATATAGTGCCAACATTGAGCACTGTATCAGCTATAGCTCAACCGCAGCTAACTTATGACAACCAAACCTTACTATCAACGCTGCTAACTCGTATTGAACAAAGTGGTACATCTACCCAAAAATCCATACTAACTATAGTAAAGAATGCGCTGAAACATAAGGGCTCGTCTACCGAGATACCAATCAATCAACAGCTGCTACAGTGGAGCAAAGCAAAAGACGCTGACGCACTTTATCATTGCGCAAGTAATGACAACATGGAGATGACGGTTCGCATCCGTGCCATCGAAGCGCTTGGACAGTTACATGATCCAAATATTGAACAATGGCTGACGGCGCTCATGGCACATGAAAATTCAGACATTCAGAAGCTTACTTATAAAGTACTACGCCGCTGGCAGCGTGCCATGATACGAGCACAGCAAAAGCGTCCGTCGTCATCCATTGCAGCACAAAGTAGTCAGGACAGCAGTCAAAAAAGCAATCAGGGTGAAGGAGACAGTCAATGACTATAGATAATCAATTAGACCAAGCATCAGAAACAGAGTCAGACGTAGTAGCAAACACTGATGGCCTGATGATGCAATTGGACTACGCCGCACCTAGCCAAATCAGTCAAGTTAACGAATCGTCAGACTCACTATCGGAGGTGCAAACGACCGAACACACTCAGCATGTGGCACTATTTGCTCAGCTGAATCGATCGGAGGTTAACTTCCACGGTAAGGTAAAGTCTCCCCTTGTCTTTCGTGACAGTTTGCTAGCGCTGTTTGATGTGGTGAGTAGTGATTATCGTTATGTGCCAAAAGACCGCTCAGCGTACACGGTATTTATGCAGATGCGCCGTGCCAGCAGCAATAAAAACCTATTTACTGCGCAGCGTGATTATTTCACGTGGTTGTTCGATAATGACCCACTGGCTTTTTGTATTTTGGACCCGATTATTCAGGTGCATGAGCAAGGGGTTAGCTTTGAGGTATTTAGCCGTGATGAAGGCTGCTACGCCCAACTGACATTGACCAATGAGATTTTTGAGCAAAGCGCCAAAGCTACCCTTGGTACTACGAGTATTGATTATAGTGCGGCTTTGTTTAACGGTATTGAGAAAATTCGCGACCATCAGCAAACAATGTTAGACATTGGTCATGAAGCGGTCGGTTTGCAGTTGCTCGAAGCCAAACCAGAGACCGCTGAAGCAGATGCTGATAGTACAGTAACCAAGCCCACCGTAAAAAAACAGATTATAGAAAAACGTATCAACGTGCCCAAAAGCTGGATCAGAGCGCTGCTACAAGTACAATCTGCAGGTCAATTACCACAAGACACCATCCATCTTGATCCAATCGCATTGTACAACGTGTTGTTTGAGCTGCGTATGCATGCTGATATCAAAGGCAAGCGCCGAGGATTGCTGATTGAGCTTAGACCTCAGCAGCTGCCGGCGATTATATTAGAACCTTTTGATATTACTGTCACAAGCCAAGTCAGCCAACAGCAAAAGCCCTATCAAGGTCAACAAGCAAAGCTCATTCGCTTATGGGGTCGCCGTCGTCTCAGCCTATTAAAACGTCTGTTGCCACATACTGACAGCGTTTCAGTATCGCTACTGGGGCAAGGCATGCCAAGCTATTGGACACTAAAAGGCAAAGGCTTTCATTTCACCTTTGCCATGACAGGCTTTAGCCAAGCCAATTGGTCACAGTCATTAAACTTTGACTTGTTACTGCCAAAGCGCCCATTACACAATACATTAGCTGCTAGTGAAAACTTGTCAGACAGTAGTAAAGCAACTTTAAATGACAGCAATAATGATAGTAACGATGAGCATAATGGCTTGTCCGTATCGATTAAAACCCTGGAAAATACCCCTAGTACGCTAGAAGATTTGGTAAAGTCGCTATCAGCAGATGCTTCATTAACGTCTGTGCCTGTTTCTCACTCACAAGTACAGCAGTGGTTACTGTCAGGTACTCAGCAAGGCTTGATTCGCTATGAGATGGCGACGCAGCTGTATCACTACAGACCTTTGAGCCAAGTGCCGCTTGATATGGCACAGTTCGCTTATCACAACGAAGCAGAAAAGCAGGCCTTTGATTTGATTGGCCGCACGGATGCCGTACAGAAATTCTCTGTTGAGACTGTCGCTACCAAAGGCGTGAGCATCAGTGCTGATGTCTATGTTGAAGAGGATCGACGTACTTACCACAGCCAGCTACAATTAGGCGATGAAGGGATAGTCACCAAGGCGGAATGTAGCTGTCCGCAGTACTTGCAGCACCGACTCACACAAGGCGTGTGCGCGCATCTTATTGCGCTACGACTTAGATATAATCAATACGACCCAAATAACACGGGCAATGACAGCTGGCATGACACTCGTGTCTTGAGTAAACGCGTACCGAGTAAGCGCTTTAATCAGCCTAAGAATAAAAAAGAAAGCGTACAAGTAGCATCCAATAGCTCGCTGATGACATTACCTTCTGCACCGACGCTTGATTTAACGGCCTTAGCCCAACCAGCTGCTCAGATACACGCGACTACAAGCGATAAGACACAAGCGTTAACCGCACAAGAGACCGCTATTGCGTATGTTTACATCACCATTGCCCATAAGAAGATTACCATTGAACAAACAATAGGTGACAAGGATACGCGCCAGCAGCTGGTGTTCAATCAGCCGGCCCAAGCCAAAGCCGCATTTTTACAACATATTGCCAGATTTGAAGCCAAAGGCTTTATCGAAAACCAAGGGATGTAATGTATGACCACACACACAGCCAACAATAACGATTACATCAGCCCTGAGCCAGTACCCACTCCTTTTGAGCGTCAGTGGCAGCAACTATGGCAAGATATTGAGCTGGCGGGCGGACGTTACCAATATGTTCAGCAGCAGCTGGTCAGTCAAGGCTTTATGGTCGATCGTCAACCTGTCGACAATATGAGCCCAAAAGAACGGGATCGCTATAAAAAAGCCTTAAAAAAGGAAGCAGCTGAAGAAAGAAGTCTCAAAAAAGCTGCTTGGCAAGCATACAAAGCGCATCACATGGTTTATCTTGGCCGCCATGTATATTGGACGGACGATACCAGTACCGATAAATGGGATATCAAAGACGCGACCAATCGGCTGATTGAAAACAAACTGCCACTGCTGCGTAAACATAATGAGCTAGCAGAAGCGGTTAACCTTACCATCCCGCAGTTAAAAGGATTGTGCTATCAAAGAGAGGTCGCCACCAATCTGTCTTATTCGCATTTCACTATCGCCAAACGCAATGGCACAGCACGTCAAATATGGTCGCCGATACCACGTTTGAAGTTTGTACAACGCTGGATTTTGCACAATATTTTGAATAACTTAACGACGCATGGTGCCGCCCATGGCTTTGTACGCGGCAAATCTATCGTGACCAACGCAGCAGTACATAGCAATAGCGAGCTCCTTATTAAGCTTGATGTCAAAGATTTCTTCCCTAGCGTGAGCTGGCGCCGTGTCAAAGGCGTATTCCGTCATGCCGGCTACCCAGAGCAAATTTCGACATTACTGGCATTACTCTGTACGGAGTCGCCTAGGCAAGTGGTACAGCAAGATGGCATCACCTATTATGTGGCATTGGGTGATAGAGCCTTGCCACAAGGCGCACCCACCGGTCCTGCATTAACGAACATCGTTTGCTTAAATCTGGATCGACGCTTGACAGGGTTGGCAGAAAAGTTGGGGCTACGTTATAGCCGTTACGCCGATGATTTGACCTTTAGTGTTCCCACTATTAAAGACACCAAACCCAAATCGAAGGCTAAAACAACGATTAAAGCCACGACCAGCACCGCAAAAAAACAAGCCGATGCACAGCACAATAAGCTAATCGGACAACTGCTCGGCTCAGTCCATAAGATATTACGCGAAGAAGGTTTTGCGTTAAATAATGATAAAACGCGCGTGATTCGTAAAGGCAATCAGCAACAAGTGACAGGCATGGTGGTCAATGGTAGCGGCGTGCCAAGGGTATCTCGTCAGATTAAGCGCATGTTACGAGCAGCTGTTCATAACCTAGAGTCAGGCGGTACATTACGCGCTGATGAGACTTTAAATACGCTGTCAGGATATGCCGCTTGGATAGCCTCGGCAGAGCCAGAGCTAGGACACCGTTACCTGACTAGGATTGAGCGTTTGCAAGTGCAGCAAGAGACATCTGCATAGATATTTCTTTATATTTATAAAAAATGAGTATTAGAAAACCCCATTTCTAATACTCATACTTATTTTAATGACGCGTACTAATATAAATATATTTCTATTACATCAATAAAAACGGTGCAGTACGGCTGTCTTTCGATTGGGCAACGTCATATGGCGTACCTTGAGCAACAATCATTCCGCCCGCATCCCCTGCTCCTGGCCCAATATCAATAATCCAATCACTATTGCTTGCCACTTGCATGTCATGTTCAACCATGATGACGGTATTACCCGCATCGACGAGACCATTTAACTGCTTCATGAGCATAGACACGTCAGCAGGATGTAGGCCGGTGGTTGGCTCATCTAATATGTATAACGTGTCGCCTCGCTGCGTGCGTTGCAGCTCAGTGGCAAGTTTAATGCGCTGTGCTTCGCCGCCCGATAATTCGGTAGCAGGCTGGCCCAGACGTAAGTAGCCAAGTCCAACTTGTAGCAATGCCTCTAATGCACGCAAGATAGGCGCTTCATCAACAAAAAATTCGTGAGCCTCTTCAACTGTTAAGTTTAATACTTCAGCGATATTTTTATCTCGATAAGTGATTGCTAGCGTATCCTCGTCATAGCGTTGACCATGACAAACCTGACAAGGCGCATAGACGCTTGGTAAGAATAATAATTCAACACTGACAAACCCTAAGCCTTCACAGTTTGGGCAGCGACCTTTTTTTGTGTTAAATGAAAACCTGCCAGTATCATAGCCATGTATTTTTGCTTGCTTGGTCGCCGCAAACAGCTTACGCACATCATCAAACAAGCCAGTATAGGTTGCCAAGTTAGAGCGCGGTGTACGTCCAATTGCTTTTTGATTAATATTAATGAGACGTCGGACATGCTCCATGCCAGCGACGATTTCACCGCCAGTTACTGACTCAAGCTCCTGCTCAAGTAAGTCCGCCTCACCGACAGGCGATTCTGTGACTGTTTTTTGCCCCAACGCTTCACTGATCAGCTCTACCAAAGCTTGACTGACGAGACTTGATTTGCCTGAGCCCGAGACCCCTGTGACACTGGTCATTACCCCAAGCGGAAACTCAACGTCTAATCCTGTTATGTTATTTCGCTCAATATTGGCAAGCTTAAGCCAGGCTGCTGGCTGCCTTGTATTAGATTTTGACTGTGCGTTAGATGTCGCATCGGCAAAGAGATATTGACCAGTATGCGACTGTTCAATCTCACGAAGTCCATCTATAGGGCCACTATAGACAATCTCGCCACCATGCGTGCCTGCCTTTGGCCCGACATCGACTACCCAATCAGCATGTCTGATGACACTAACGTCATGCTCAACAACAAACACTGAATTCCCAGCTGCGATTAGCTCATCCAATGCCCCTAGCAATGCTTGAGTATCAGCAGGATGTAGACCAGCCGATGGCTCATCAAGGACATAGACTACGCCAAACAACTGCGAGCGAATTTGAGTGGCCAAACGTAATCGTTGTAGTTCACCAGGAGAGAGTGTCGGTGTGGTACGCTCAAGTGAGAGATAGCCTAACCCTAACCTTGTTAGCGCTTCAACACGAGAGAGAATATCACTGGCGATACGCTGGGCAACGATGGCTTTCTCGTGGTTTGGCGTGTCATCAGTTACCTTAGTCCGCGCTGTTTTTTCCAGTTTTTCCGCCATTTCAGTCAGTGTTAGCTGTGATAGCTCTCCGATATCGAGTCCTGCAAACTTAACCGATAGCGATTCTTTCTTTAGTTTTTTGCCGTGACATTCAGGACACTCAGATATCTGCATAAACTGCGAGACACGCTTTTTAGTACGCGGGCTTTGAGTGGTAGCAAAAGAGTGCAAAATGAAGTTTTTGGCACTGGTAAAAGTACCCATATAGTTTGGCTTTTCGCCTTTTTCGATCGCATCGCGCGTTTGCTCAATATTGTATTCAGGATAGACAGGTACTGTTGGCGTATCATCTGTAAACAAAATCCAATCACGCGTCTTTTTCGGCAGTGTGTGCCATGGTTTATCGATATCATAGCCCAATGTAGTCAATATACGGCTGAGGTTTTGACCTTGCCACGCTGGTGGCCAAGCTGCAATTGCCCGCTCACGGATGGTTTTGGTATTGTCTGGCACCAGCAGCTCTTCAGTGACCTCAAAGACACGGCCGATACCTGAGCAAGTCGGACAAGCGCCATCTGGGGTGTTGGGAGAGAATGCATCAGCGTATAGAATCTCTTGATCAGCGGGATACTCTCCTGCGCGTGAGTACAGCATACGCAGGCCATTGGATATCGTCGTAACACTACCCACAGACGAGCGCACTGAAGGCGTACCCCGCTTCTGCTGTAAAGCGACTGCTGGTGGTAACCCTTCTATAGAATCAACGTCTGGCTCATCGACCTGATCAATGAGTCGTCTGGCATAAGGCGATACAGAATCAAGATAACGGCGTTGTGACTCGGCAAATAGTGTACCGAATGCTAATGACGACTTGCCTGAGCCTGAGATACCAGTAAAGACCACCAAGGCATTACGAGGTAAGTCAACATCAACGTTCTTCAAATTGTGTACGCGCGCACCTCTGACCTGAATATTATCTTGGTCAGGGTTATAAAGGGTATTTCTCACTGTGCTTGTTTTTTCTTCTAATTTTTCTGAATTTGCCATAGCGTTATTGTTCCTATCGAATCGTTGTTTATTCCTAACGTGCTTAGTTTTCTTTACTTGATTAGTTGTCTTTATTTAATTAGCAGAAAGGTTAACACGTACTCATGTGTGGCCATGGCTAGGCTTACATATCAATAGCATAGATAGACAAAACGATAACTCAAGTCACCCAATCATTAATAATAAAAAACCCGCATCAAGGCGGGTTTTGTTTAGCAAGAACTGAAAATTTAGACATTAAGACACAACCAAGCGCATCAATTGGGTGCTGATATAACCACCAAATGTCCCTACTGCGTAACCTAAAATACCCAAGAACACGCCAACAGGCGCTAGCGATGGATGAAAAGCTGTGGCGACAATCGGTGCAGAAGAAGCACCGCCCGTATTGGCATTAGAGCCAACTGCCAAAAAGAAGAACGGTGCTCGAATGATTCTAGCAACGGCAAATATGATAACGACATGGATGCTCATCCATAGTAAACCGATAAGCAATAGTCGCCACTGTGAGACGATTCCAGCCAGATTGATTTGCATACCGATTGCGGCGATTAATACAAAGATAAATACCGTGCCGATTTTTGATGCGCCAACATGATCTAACCTACGTATCTTAGTGAACGAAAATATAACACCTATTACCGTAATAATTACCACCATCCAAAAGAACGAGCTGGCAAAGCTATACTGAACGGCCCAGCTATAAGGTGCAAAGAACTTTGCAATCTGGCCACCGATAAAGTGTGCCACTCCGACCATCGCAAAGCATAAACCAAACATCACCATCAAATCATTAATGGTTGCTGGGCGGGCATGATCACGCTCATAGCTTTCAACTGCTTTGACTATTTTATCAATGCTACTGGTATCCGCGCGTAAAAAACGGTCTATCTTATCGCTATGTTTCGCCATCACCAAAATAGCCAGCAGCCACAATGAGGCATTGGTAGTATCAACCAAAATCATCATACCAAACAAATCATCACTGACCCCAAACAGCTCCTTCATTGCCGCTTGGTTGGCTGCGCCGCCGATCCAACTGCCCGCTACGGCCGAGAACCCACGCCATAACGTATCATCGGTAAACATCGCAGGCGATATCCACTTAGCGACTCCCAAACTGATCGGGCCACTGATGACGATAGCAATACTGGCAGCAAAAAACATCGCGATTGCTTTCCAGCCTAAGCCCAGTATTTTAGGCACATCCATGGACAAGGTCATCAACAGCAAACTTGCTGGCAGTAAGTAAGTGGCAGTAAAACCATAAATCTGCGAACCAACACCATCAGCAAACACGCCCAAACTGTTTAGAGTAGCTGGTATAAAGCAGCAAAGCACAATACCAGGCAATATGGCATAAAATCGACGCCAAAATTTACCCGGTAAGCCTTGGGTATAAAAAACCAGACCAATAATGGCCATGATGATGCCAAAGGCTAATGGCAAATTATCAATTGCTAAGTTTGAGGTGGCAGGCATCAAGGCGCTCCAAGAGTTACAACGGGCAAAAGTAAATCAGTATAGACAAGGCAAAAAACTCCTGCAAGCAGCCATCGACTATTAGCTAGGATTTGCCGAGTAGTATTTGACGGAATAAATAGCAAGGTAACGGTTAGGCAAGTAAGGGCATAAAGTAATCATGGCGCAATATAAAACAGGTAAACACAAAAAAGCCAGATAACAAGTATCTGGCTTTTTCAATGCTATCTTTAGACGATTAATGAATCAATGATTTTAATCGTCAAATATAGCTGTATTACGAGTTGTTACCACGGTTGCCGCCGTTTGGACGACCTTGGCCACGGCTGTCAGAACGACCAGCTGGACGACCTTGGCTGCCGCTTGGACGACCGCGACCAGTTGCAGCACGCTCACCACGTGGAACGCCATTGCTATCACCGCGGCTTGGGCCACCAGTGCGCTTGCCTTGATACGGCTTGCCACCTGAACGCTCATTTGGTTTGCCTGACGTGTCACGTGGCTTACCTTGATAACCGCTGTCATTGCTAGCGCGTTGACCAGTTGGAGCGCTGTCGCTTGAACGACCACGACCTTGACCACCACCGCTAGATTTACCAGCATAGCCACCGCCTGAACGACCACGGCCTTGACCGCCACCGCCGTTAGAACGACCACGGCCACGGCCACGACCATTACCTTTGTTTTCGCTAGGTACGTAAGTTTTCTTAGGCTCCATACCTTCGATGATACATACTTCCATTTTGCGATCTAGATAACGGTTGATAGCGTTAAGCTGTGGACGATCATCCATGCTACATAGGCTGATAGCAACACCAGTACGACCAGCACGACCACAACGACCGATACGATGGACGTAATCTTCAGTCTGACGCGGCAAGTCATAGTTGATAACGTGCGAGATAGCTGGGATATCTAGACCACGAGCAGCAACGTCAGTCGCTACTAGGATTTTTACTTTACCATTACGCAAGTCTTGAACGATACGGTTACGCTTGCTCTGTGGCAAGTCACCATGTAGGAAGCTTGCTTTATGGCCTGCTTCTTGTAACTGTTTAGCCAGTTTTTCAGTGCTACGTTTGGTAGCAGCAAAGATAATGATTTGTTCCATATCTTGTTGGCAAACGATTTTGTCAAGTAAACGGTTTTTGTGATCAAAATCATCACAGTAGTACACTTTTTCTTCGATGTGTGCAGATTCTACTTTGATTGATACGCGCTCAGGGTTCTTAGTGAAACTGGCAGCGATTTTACCTACTGGGCCATCCCAAGTTGCTGAACACATGATCGTTTGACGATCGATTGGCGCTGCACGAAGGATGTCACTGATGTCATCAGCAAAACCCATGTCTAGCATACGGTCAGCTTCGTCAAGTACCAATACTTCTAGGTTTGACAAATCAACGCGACCTGCATTGATATGGTCAAGTAGACGACCAGGAGTTGCAACGATTACTTGAACGCCCTTTTTCAAAGCAGTGATCTGACCGTTGTATGGTGCGCCGCCAACTAGTGGTACACAAAATAGACCGCGCATATCTTTAGAATAAGTGCGAACGCTGTCATGTACTTGCTGAGCAAGTTCACGCGTTGGCGTTAGGATAAGTGCTTTGGTTAGTTTGTCAAAGCTAGTAGCACGGCTCAAACGGTCAAGTACAGGGATAACGAAAGCCGCTGTTTTACCACTACCCGTTTGCGCTGACAATAAAAGGTCACGACCAGCTAGAGCAAAAGGAATGGCTTGTTCTTGAATAGGGGTTGGATTGGTATAGCCACTGCGATCAAGGGCAGTAAGAATTGGCTTAGCAATGCCAAGATCAGTAAAAGTGATTTTGTTTTCTTCAGTGGCGTCAGTAGCAGCCGCTTGAGTATTGTTATCAGTATTTGGAGTGTCAGTGCTTTCGATGATGCCGTTTTCAGCGGCGATTGCAGATAAGATGTCAGTCATAAGAATCCTTGGTAAGTATAAGTTGCTGTAAATTCAGCAAACTTGATGCATACCACTGATAACCGTTCACCACGCTGCTCTTATTAGCATTACCGAGCAATATAAAATTGTCGATAATTAGAAACCAAGCCAATAGAGCTTAGCGTCTTTATAATAAATGCGTTCGTGCTGTCTGACGTATTTTGGTGGTAGTGCCGAGTGTCTTATCCTTGCTTGATATACGCTCATTATCAATGCTTTGTCCAAAGCAGATAAAGGCAAACAGCAACCAATCTAGACCCTAGTTATAGGCCAGTAGATAAGATATGAGTCAAAAATAACTGATATTTTTAAAGGTTATTTAAGTACACAAAATCATCGGCAACAATTACTTATGGTCATCCTAGACCCAAAATCGCAGGCGATGTTATCAATCTCATAATTCACGAAAGCCTAAGCTAACGTGGCGACGCAGTATAGCACAATAAAAAAATATATGTACCTATTTCTTCAATTACTGAGTAAATAAGCACTAACAGTGTTGATAATAAACAAGTTTAGTTGTTTTATTTAATAACTACAGCAAATTTAATAACTAAAGTAAATGAACTATTAGCGATTTATCTATCGTACTACTTTAACTTCTGTGACATAGGTAGGTAGCTGCCATGCCCCGCCCGCCTCGATTAAGCGGCAAAGTCCTGTGGTGCTTTCATGACTTTTTTCAAAGGCACGGCCTGTCCATAACCAATCGGTTTTGCTTATGCAATCACCGATGCCGCGACCTTTTTGTACAGAGGTAAGCTTGCCTTTATCGTAGCCAGTAGCATTGGTCGTTACCAACGTTGGCTTATAAGGTTTACTGTCATTAATCACCCAAACCCCTGCTCCAGCGTTATAAGCGCCTGTCCAGCATTCATGCTGTGCCAACAGTTGCGAGCCATTTAGACGACTGATACGCCAAGGTGATTTGTCTGAAAGATTGGGACAAACTCTGTCCGCATCTTTCATTGTGCCTTTTACCAACGCTGCCAACTGAGAGGACCTCATTACAAACTTTTTGTCATTACCATCGTCCGCTTTGGCGCTTGGAACGATGAACTGCAGTACCGGTGCGGCTTTAGGAGGTAGTATACCGCCACTAGATTTCACAGCATCGTCATTTTTGATAAAAGCACTGGATGTACCAACGCGACCTTGGAACTCATCGGCTTTTAGCATAGCAGCACTGGCACCTTTGTCAGAGAGCTGCCAACGTGAATTGCGCAAGGCCAACGTAATCTTGCTAGATTTGGTCAACGCCTCTAACAATGCAGTTACCTGCGCTTGAGTAAGCTCAGCGTTACCTGCAGCGGCTGAATATGGCTTCGTTTCACCATAATCCTTGTCGTTAATAAACAACGAGATGCGATGACGATTACCGAGCTGCATTAGGGCTTTAGACGAGCTGTCCTTTGCCCCGCCAAGCTTTACTTTACCATCCACGCCAGCATTCGCACCTGCGCGGCGTACGAGCAATATAGAAACCGGGAACTCGCTGTTATTCTCTGCTTGATACCCTGCCAGCCGGCATGTACGCGTATTATCACAAGCGACTTGCCAGTCTTGACTGGTAAACTCAGTCGATGTACTGGCCATACTGGTGGTACTAAATAAAGCTGTGCTAAGCGCTGCAAGTACAGGCAGTAATATTTTATTTTTTATCATATAGGTGGGTTGTTCTTTTATTTTTTTAGGTATGTTTTCTGAGTAATACTCTACAATGATGTTTTTGGGATTTTTATTAAACTGGGCACTATCTTTATAGCTATTGTCATCATACTTATTATCGTCATAGGTAATCCCTGACCTACTAACACCAGTTAAATCAACGCCTTTTGATAGCGACATATTGTTTATATAATTATTGTCTTTCATAATCATCACCTTTCAGTAGAAGAAGTATAAACACCTGTCTATTGTAATGGTGCTCGGCTATCTTAACGCACTAGTGTTTCTATCTGTTGTACTAATGTATCATTGTGTAAATACAAAAGGAAGACCTAGCATACATTATATTCATTTTTATGAATATAAGTAAAAAGGCTGATAAGCTATTTGCTTATCAGCCTTGCTGCTCTGTTTAAGGTTTATTTATGCTTAAACTGTACTGTTAGATCTAAGCTGTACTGAGTACTTAGTTTAGTCGATTGGTTTTAGCTCTAGCGCTACTGCACGTTTGACCGCAGGACGTTCGGCGATTTTCTTAGCCCAACGCTGCAAGTGTTTGTAGTCTTCTACTTGTAAAAATTCTGCTGCATCATAGAGCTTACCTAGTGCCAACTGGCCATACCAAGACCAGACAATCATATCCGCAATGTTGTAATCAGATTCATTATTGCCGCATAGGTACTCATGATCTTTTAAATGCGTGTTTAATACATCGAGCTGACGCTTGGTTTCCATCGTATAGCGGTTGATTGGATACTCTAAAGGTTCAGGCGCATACGCATAAAAGTGCCCAAAGCCGCCACCTAAGAAAGGCGCGCTACCCATTTGCCACATAATCCAAGACAGACAATCTGCTCGCGCTTTGCCAGTAGCCAGTGGCAGAAATTTATCAAACTTTTCTGCTAGATACATTAGGATAGCGCCTGACTCAAAGAGTGCTATCGGCTCCCCCGCTGTATCAGTAGAATGATCGACCAAGGCTGGAATCTTTGAATTGGGGTTTATCTCTACAAACCCTGAGCCAAACTGCTCGCCTTTAGAAATATCGATTTTGTAGGCATCATATGCTGCCCCGTCAATACCAAGCTCTGCCAGCTCTTCTAATAGTATGTTTACCTTGACACCATTTGGTGTATTTAACGAGTACAGCTGTAACGGGGCATCACCAACGGGCAGCTCTTTATCATAGCGAGCTCCAGACGTTGGACTATTAATACTAGCAAACTTGCCGCCGTTGTCTTTATCTTGCGTCCAAACTTTTGGTGGTACGTATTTATTATTATCTTGACTCATAATTTATCCTCGGTTTGTATTTATGACTGCCGCGAAGGTTTACTATAACGAGAACTCATAACGATATTAAAGTCCTCTCTTGTAATCAATGTTGTGTTTCTACTGCCAAAGTAAATAGAGACGAGCTATTAGCACGCATCGAATTTTTTGTCTTATTTCGCCTCTTTAGCTGTCTGTTAGCTACCCTTTGCATCGTTGCTTTTATATAAGTTATCTTATATCAGTTACTTTGAGTCACTTTTATTATAAGCCAGGCTTTCTTATACTACTCAGCTTGCATAGTGATCTGCTCGCAAATACGCTATTTTCTTACTTCATAACGAGACGTTCAATGGGACTCACATGGTAACGCTCACCCCGACTCAAGATAAATATCTGCCTTACGTACTAGCGGTAGCGCTATTTATGCAAATTTTAGACGCTACTATTTTGAACACCTCGTTGCCACAAATGGCGCAAGCACTGGGTGAGTCACCACTAAAAATGCAGTGGGCAGTCATCAGCTATGCATTGACCCTAGCGATTTTTATCCCTATCAGTGGTTTTTTAGCGGATAAATATGGCACACGCCGCGTATTTTTATCCGCGATCATCATTTTTTGTGTTGGCTCATTACTATGCGCGGCATCGCAAACGTTAGATTTTTTGGTTGCTTCACGTGTGGTACAGGGTATCGGCGGGGCCATGATGACGCCTGTCGCTCGCTTGATATTGGTTAAGTCTTATCCGCGCAATAAGCTGCTCACTGTGATGAATTTTGCTGTGATACCTGCATTGGTTGCACCATTAGTCGGTCCAGTATTGGGCGGCTATATCGTGCAATATGCCAGCTGGCATTGGATATTTTTGATCAATATACCGATGGGCGTGGCAGGTTTTATTATGGGCAAAAAACTGGTGCCAGCGCTATATGAAGATACTAAGCGTCTTGATTGGACAGGGTTTGTATTGTTTGCTGCCGCTGCTTGCGGGTTTACACTGGCTGTCGAGTTTGGTTCACAGACAGGTCGCGGAGTTTATGGGTTGTTGCTTGGGTTGGGCGCAAGTCTATTGATAGGCGCGTATGTCTGGCATGCCAAACGGCGAGCAGCTCCCCTGTTTCCACTCAGCTTGTTTGATATTCGCACCTTTCGAATTGGTATTACAGGCAATTTGTTTACGCGGCTTGGTATCAGTGCCGTGCCATTTCTGCTGCCCTTGTTACTCCAAGTGGTGTTTGAGTACTCACCTTCGCAGGCAGGTTGGTTGCTTGCCCCGATTGCGGTGGGTGCTATAGGTATCAAACCTTGGGTTAGCAAGATTATTCAGCGGTTTAGCTACCGTAAAGTACTGGTCTATAATACCTTGTTTATGGGTTCGCTTATCATTGTGCTAGCGCAGTTTAATGATGCCTCGCAGTGGCTATGGTTTATACCCATCCTGACCATCATGGGTGCCTGTAACTCCATGCAGTTCAGTGCGATGAATACGATTACTATTGGCGATTTACAGGGCACACAGACTAGTAGCGGTAATAGCTTAATGGCGGTCAATCAGCAGTTGGCGATTAGCTTTGGTATTGCGTTCGGTGCTGCTGTGTTGAATCTATTACGTGAGCGTCTACAGATGGATACGTTAGTAGCGTTCCAAACCACTTATTGGATATTGGGCATTTTGACCATTCTCTCGGGGCTGTATTTTTTACGTTTAAAACCTGAGGATGGCCGCGGTTTATACTAGGGCGTGTCTTCAATCGAGATAAGCTTTCTATTGAGTGAGATTTTACGTACGACAAGTCTTTATTCTGTATAGCCAAAATGTTAAAAATAGCTTATCTATAGACAGAAAAAAGCCAGTATGTGATTGGATTATCAATCTCATACTGGCTTTTTATTACGACTTACATCAATAGTTAATACTATTATGCGTCATCATCACTCATTTGCGATTGGATGTAGCGCTCTACACCAATACTCTCGATTAAGTCCTGCTGCGTCTCTAACCAATCTTCATACTCTTCATTGCCATCTTTTAGCGTGACTAATAGCTGGCGAGAGACATAGTCAGACTTTGTTTCACATAAGGTGACGGCATCAGTAATAATATCAAATTTTTGTCTCTCAAGACGTAAATTGCACTCAATGATTTCTGGTACATCTTCACCGACCAAGACCTTGCCCAGTTCCTGCAAGTTTGGCAAACCGCCTAACAGTAAAATACGAGCGATTAGGTCGTCTGACCATTTCATCTCAGCAATAGATTGCTTATATAATGAGTCATTAAGCGCTTCTAGCCCCCAATGACGTGCAATACGTGCATGCAAAAAATACTGGTTGATGGCAATCAATGACTGCCCAAGTACTTTGTTTAACGCGCGAATAACTTCTTTATCCCCTGTCATTACCTTTCTCCCTTTATCTCTATTATTTATGCTGAATACTGTGAATGCTAGTCATACGTAGGATGATATCAGACAATATTAGGAGTGACTTCAGCCACTTGGCTTTGTAGGTAATTCGGTAGACCAATCATGTCGATGAGACGGAGCTGCTGCTCAAGCCAATGCGCATGATCTTCTTCGGTGTCTTTCAACTGCTCAACCAGCATCTCACGCGTGACATAGTCATGCTCTGCTTCGCAAAGTGCGATGCCTTCTTTTAGATGCTTTTGTACTTGGTACTCTAAATCTAGGTCAAACTGCAACATCTCAGGGACAGTCGCACCAATATGGATAGCGTCGACCGACATCTTTGGCGTGCCACTCAACATCAAGATACGGCGAATGATATTCTGTGCGTGTAGCGTTTCGTCTTCCATTTCATGATGGATACGGTCGTATAACTTGCCATAGTGCCACTCAGCGTACATCTCTGAATGAATAAAATATTGGTCACGAGCGGCAAGCTCACCACCTAGTAAGAAATTCAAATAATCAATGACTTTCTGGCTACCTATCATAACGCGTACTCCCCTATTTATTTTTACCGATCACCATACATCCACAATTTATCATATAAGGATAGCATAATTGGCAAACTGATCAGTAAAATCAAAATCAATAAAATGGCTTCTAATCTCAGGTAAATATAGTAGCATACAGGCGCAGTATAGGGTGTAACGTTATGAACTAAGAATAAGATGCTAATTGAGAATTATAATTAGCTACAACCAGTATTGATACGTATTATGTAACATGCTGGCGTTTGAGTGAGATTATATGGACGCTTGCACCCGACCCTTTATGTATAATAAAGTTAGATGCAGAATATTGAATATATTTTATCGTATTATATTACAAGGTATATGATTGATAATATTTAAACGGCGTATGCTAGATTATCGAGTTTTGCATGGTGTTCGTCTAGGTAGTCATTGACCATCGGCTCACAACAGCCACAGCACGTTGCTACATCGAGCGTATCTTTTAGACCATCGAGCGTATCAACACCTGCAGCAATAGCTGCTTTGATTTGCTTTTCTTTTACGTTGTTGCAGATACATACGTACATGGATTGGCTCCTCGGGATACCACTATTCGATAATGACAGCATACGACACTTATACAAAAACCTTTGTGATAAGTGTCATTGATAAACGGATAATTTACTGTTTTTTAGCAATGAAAACTTAGTCGTTGAAATCACGTTTATCGCTTGCAGTATAATAACGATAATTATTATCATTTTCAATCACATTCGATATATTTATTTTTCGAGACAGTATCCTTATATTACAGGCAGTTCATTTATGTAAGTGGATATAAGTGTGCGTGTAACCGAATATTGTCAAAGGTAGTGAATTGACGATGAACTGTAAATTTGATTATTTTTTAATCGATTTTGTAGATAACTGCTGTTATATTGAACCCCTATTAACGAAGCCCATTGGAATTCACCTATGTCTGATAATAATTTTACGATACGACCTATCGATTTATTCAAAGTCCTATCTGATCCGACACGTCTAAAAATATTTCAAATTCTTTTTAAAAAAGAAGCACGTTGCGTGGGTGATTTGGTAGATATGCTGGACCAGCCACAACCAACGATATCACGCCACCTAAACCACTTGAAAAAATTGGGTATTTTGAGCTGTGTACGTGATGGTACTTGGATGTGGTATGAGGTCGCTGATGATTTACCAGATTGGTGTCAAGATATCTTGGACATCACCTACGAGCAAATCACTCCTAGAGACACTAGTAGAGATGTATCAGATCTTGCTTAGACACTAGTGTCCGCTTAGATTTTTGGTTCTTTGACTGTGCTTTATAAAAAGCGTTAAAGACCATAAATCTGCGGCAATGCTCCAGACCAAAAAAGACCTACTTTCGTAGGTCTTTTTTTTGCTCAACTATTGATAATTTGACTTAAATTGCGCTAGATCAAATGCTTATACAAGATCTAAGAAGTCGCTAATAAAGGCATTGGCAGGCTGGTGTATTAGCTCTTCTGAAGTGCCTACCTGCTCTACTCGGCCTTGATTCATCACGACGATCTCATCTGATACCGCACGTGCCTCTTCTTGATCGTGCGTTACCATGATACTGGTGATACCAAGCTCGTGGTGGATGTTCTTTAGCCATGTGCGCAGCTCTTTACGGACTTTGGCATCTAGTGCACCAAACGGCTCATCTAGCAGCAACAGCTTCGGTTTGACAGCAAGTGCACGTGCTAAGGCAATGCGCTGACGCTGACCACCTGATAGCTGATGTGGATAAGCATTGGCAACTTGTGGTAGCTGTACAAGGTCTAAGAGCTCTGCCACACGCTTATTGATATCAGCTTTGCTTGGGCGTTCGTTTTTTGGCAACAAAGTCAATCCAAAGGCCACATTGTCCGCGATGTTTTTATGGCGAAACAGCGCATAATGCTGAAACATAAAGCCAATATGGCGCTTTTGAACTGGGGTATTAGTCACATCTAGCTCATCAAACAATACCTGTCCAGAGTCGGCATACTCTAGACCCGCGATAATACGTAGCAAAGTGGTCTTACCGCAGCCTGACGGGCCTAGTAACGTCGTCAGTTTGCCAGTCGGCACGGTGATATTGATATTGTCCAAAGCCGTAAAATTGCCGAATTTTTTATTAACGTTGCGAATCTCAATGCTCATAATCGTATCTCTTATTATATCTTTTGTCGTATCGTGGCAAGTAGCTGAGTAGCGACTGCATCCGTAGTATTAACATCATTTATCAGATAATGGCAGTTATACCTTGCCAGTGCTGTCCGCACTCGTCGATTCAGTGGCGGCAGTGGCGTTAGCACTTACTGGCAGCTCAGGTGCGCTGGCAAGCCGCTCAGACTTGGCAAATTTACGCTCTTGTATCTTGGTCATGACTTGCTGAATCAGTAGCGTCACTAAGGCCAATGCAGCCAATATGCTTGATAAGGCAAACGCAGCGGTAAAGTTATAATCGTTATAGGCAATCTCAACCAATAGCGGCATGGTGTTGGTCTCGCCGCGAATGTGACCGGAAACCACACTGACCGCACCAAACTCACCCATCGCTCGGGCATTGGTCAAAATCAAACCATATAGCAGCGCCCATTTGATATTAGGCAATGTCACATGCCAAAAAGTCTGCCAACCAGTCGCACCTAAGGTTAACGCTGCTTGCTCTTCAGAGTCGCCTTGAGTCTGCATCAATGGAATCAGCTCACGCGCAACAAAAGGAAAGGTCACAAACAATGTAGCCAAAATGATACCAGGTACTGCATATATGACCTGAAAACCCATACTCTCAAGCCAGCCGCCAATAGTAGAGTTCAGTCCAAACAGCAGCACAAACATCAAACCTGCAACCACTGGTGATACCGAAAATGGCAAATCTAGTAAAGTGGTGACCAGCTGCTTACCTTTAAACTGATAGCGCGTGACCAACCATGCAATTGCGATGCCCATTACCATATTAATTGGTAAGACAATCGCCGCTGTGATCAATGTCAGTTTGATCGCTTGCAAAGCTTCAGGGTCTACTAATGAAGCAATATACAACTGCCAACCATTTTTAAAGGCTTCGTAAAACACTGCCAGTAATGGAATGACCAACATGACAATCATGAATAGCACTGCAATGGCAATAAAGGTGCGACTTATCCATGGCGTATCTTTGGTCGCGGCGTTGCTTTGGTAGTCGTAGCTATTAGATATTTGCATATTAGCGAGCTCCTACACGGCGCGACAGTTTCCACTGCATGATATTAATGGTCAGCAAGATGACAAATGATATGAGTAGCATAAATAATGCAACCGCAGAAGCACCTTGAATATCAAACTGCTCAAGCTTACTGATAATGATGAGTGGCAAAATCTCAGACTGCATCGGAATATTACCCGCGATAAAGATAACTGAGCCATACTCACCAGTGGCACGAGCAAACATCATACCTGCACCCATTAGCAAAGCAGGTAACAACTCTGGCAAAATCACTTTACGAAAAGTCGTCAAACGATTGGCGCCCAATACCGCAGCGGCTTCTTCAAACTCAACGGACAGCTCAGCAAGTACTGGCTGCACCGCGCGGACAATAAAGGGGAAGCTCACCACAACCAGTGCTAGCCAAATACCTATCGGCGTAAAGGCGACTTGAATATCGAACTTGGCAAACCATTGACCAATCAAACCATTAGGTGCATATAAAGTGGCAAGCGAGATACCTGTAACGGCCGTTGGTAGTGCAAATGGTAAATCAACCAAGGCATTAATCAGTGACTTACCCCAAAACTCATAGCGGACAAGTACCCATGCGACTAGTGTGCCAAATACCATATTGGTCAACATCGCCAAAAACGACATCCATAAGCTCAGCTTGATAGCGGCAGTGACTTGTGGCTGGGTAATAGTTTCCCAAAAGCCCGTCCAACCCATCTGCGTCGTGGTATAGGCCATCATGGCAAACGGTAGTACCACCAATAACGACAAGCTAAAGACAGTAATACCCATGCTCAGACCGAACCCGGGTAGCACATTGCGCTGACGCAAACGGGTCAGCCAACCTTTTTTATTGCCGGGCTTACTGGCAGAAGAAGATGTTGCACTCATAGTGATGTCCTATTGCCTAACTGATGGTACTTAGCGAGGGTGCTCACTGTAAGACCATTATTACCATTGTTATCAAAATTATTATTGGTCGGCTTATGATATAAAGGACATAGTGCGTACGACCATGTCCTTTACGGGGTGCTTCATGACTGACTGTACGATTAACTGAGTTAATCCGTTTCAGTGGTTAGCGCAGTAGCTGCTCTAAGTACTTAGCAAGTGATTACTGAGGCGCGTTAATTGCCAATTGGTCAAATACACCGCCATCGCTGAAGTAAGTGCTCATGATCTCATCCCACGTACCAAAGGCATCATTCGGGCGGAAAGTCTCAACTGGCGGTAATTTGTCACCGTTTTTGTCAAGCACGCTCTTAACGCTAGGACGTAGATATAGATTGGCCGCTAGCTGCTGAGCAGGCTCACTCCATAAGTAATCAAGATATGCTTTGGCAGCGTCTGTAGTGCCTTTTTTATCTGTTACGGTCTTCACAACTGCCACAGGGCTTTCTGATTTGATCGAGTATTTTGGATAAACGATGTCTACTTGACCTGCGCCAAAATCAGTTGCTGCAAGGTTGGCTTCGTTTTCAAACGTGACCAACACATCACCAATACCGCGCTGTACGAAAGTCGTTGTCGCGGCACGTCCGCCGTTTTCATAGACTTTGACATTTTTTAGCATGTCTTTTACGTAGCCTTTAGCTTTTGTTTCATCTTGATTAAAAGCATGTAGACCATAACCGTATGCACCCAAGAATGCATAACGACCGTTACCTGTGACCTTTGGATTGGCCATGACAATCTCAACACCGTCTTTGGTCAAATCTTCCCAGTCTTTGATATTTTTTGGATTGTCTTTACGTACCAAAAATACGATCGTACTGGTAAACGGCACCGCGTTGTCTGGGAATTTGCTTTCCCAATCTGACTCAACCAAGCCTTTTTTCTCAAGCAGCTCAATATCAGAGCCTTGGTTCATGGTAGCAACATCGGCTTGTAGACCGTTGGCAACAGACAATGCCTGTTTGCTTGAGCCGCCATGTGATTGTTTGATTAAGATATTGCTGTTTGGGTTCTCAGCTTTGTAGTGCTCAACAAACAACGGGTTGTAGTCTTTGTAGAAATCACGTGCCACATCGTATGAGACATTAAGTAGCTCGATATTTTGCCCTTCTGTCATCGCTGAACCATCAGCTGCGGCCTCAGTAGTTTCACTGTTGCTACAACCAGCTAGACCAAGAGTCAAAGCAACGCCAGCAATACTCAAGGCACTAAGAGTTTTACTTTTCTGTTGATAAAGAGCTACGTCTGTCATAAATACCTCAAAGATGTCTGTTGTGTAATGCAAGTATGCTAACAGCGCCATCTTATTATGTTTAATGATGAATATGCGTATGTTATTGCCAAAAGGGAATAACCAGTAAACAAAGCCAGATATATCAATAAGTTGTTAAAAGAATCTCTATGTATAACTGACTGTTTGTTTATTGATGGTTTGAATGCTGACATGCGCCCTATCTATCTTGTCCGCGTTTCATTGAAAGCGGCTAAGATAGATAGTTCTATAAACTAAAAATTAACCACTACTTAGTACTTGCCAGCTGATCGAAACGGCCACCATCTACAAAGAAAGCATCCATAATCTCTGCCCATGAGCCAAACACAGCCACAGGTTCAAACGTTTCAATATCAGGCAAAGTATCTTTATGAGCAGCTAGGATTTGCTCATCACTTGGACGCATGTACATTTTTGCCATGAGCTCTTGGGCAGGCTTATCCCATAAGCCTTTCAGATAAGCACTGGCTGCTTCCGTCTTACCAGATTTTTCAGTCACTGCCGTTACGACCGCTACTGGGTTGGCAATCGTAATCGAATAGCTCGGATATACGATATCAACGTTACCCTTTGCAAATTGCTCTGCAGTCAAATGTGCTTCGTTTTCGGTCGTGATCAACACATCACCTAGACCACGCTGAGTAAAGCTGGTCGTCGCAGCGCGCGCCCCATTGTCATAAGTGACCACATTTGCCAGCAGCTTTTTGATAAAGTCATTGGTTTTTACAGGGTTTTCATTACTGTTTTCTTTGAATTGGTGCAAACCATAACCGTAGGCACCTAAGAAGGCATAACGCGCCGTGCCACTGGTTTTCGGGTTCGGGATGACCACATCGATATCATTACGGGCCAAATCTGACCAGTCTTTGATATTTTTTGGATTACCAGCGCGGACCAGTAGCACCATGGTGCTGGTGTACGGTACGCCATTATTTGGGAGTGCTTGCTGCCAGTCAGCAGCGACCAAGCCTTTTTCAACCAATAAATTCATGTCAGTTTCTTGGTTGAAAGTAACCACATCAGCCTGTAAACCATTGGCAACAGAGAGTGCTTGCTTACTAGACCCACCATGCGATTGGTTAACCTTTACCTCGCTGTCTGGATGGGTTCTGAGATACTCGGTACTAAACAACTCGTTATAGTCTCTATAAAAATCGCGAGACACATCATAAGAGACATTGAGTAGATTGACATCTTGCGTCTCGCCACTGGCATTATTTGCCGCGTCATCTTGCGTCGCTTCGGTTGGACTGCAGCCTGTCATTATCATCGCTGCTGCGAGCATGCCGCTGGTGGCAAGTACACGCGCTTTTACAGGCTTATTATTAGTTGATTGAATGCTAGCAATGCTAATTTGTTGGAATTTTTTTTGCATGATGCTCTCGATAAAAGTATTAGAAGCGTTTGTCAAAATCTTGACCATCATCACAGAGCCTACAATTTTTTGAGTTCGGTTGTCGGGATGATGCAAGCTATGCTAGCAGCATAAATAGCAAACGCTTAGTGACGAATTAGCTTATCGACTAGTGAAGTTGGCATAAGTGATAAGAGCAATCGTTTTGCATTCGTTTTGCATTATTAAGAACAAAATGGGTTGAGTAGTTGCTGACAGGTTTATTAAGTAGACTATGACTTGGGTAGGCTGTACCATTATTTGTACGTCATAAAGCTTATTGTATCAATAATCCTTTTATCATCTCGCTACTATGCAAACCTTACCCTCCTACTTGACCAAAGGCCCTTATATGAATACTTCATACCGTCAATTTCGTTCTATTGTAGGGCTAATAATAATGACCTCTACCCTAGCTGCTTTAACAGGCTGTAATAGTATGTCGCCTACGGTGAATAGTGATAGCCACAGCGCTGTTAAAATAGTCACTAGTGAAACACTAGCCATGCCAGTGAGTAACAACAATATTCTTGGAGACAAGGTTTCAGCGGATTACGCTACTGCCGACTACGACAAACGAGCACAAGGCTATGATTGGGTTGGCGTGATGGTACGAGCAGATGGTGATCGACAGATTGACATTAAAGTTCGCTCACGCAGCGATATCAAAAAACCTACTTGTCATTTTGATGGTAAGGCAACACTCATGGGACAAGATACTGCTCACGGTACGATTTTTCAGGCAAAGGTAAATGATAGTACGGCTTTTTTCCAATTTAAGGGTGACACTCTCGTCATCGACAGCTCAGATAAATATGCACTGAACTATTTTTGCTCAGGTGGTGGCTCTCTTGCTGGAGAATATAAAAAGCTGGCAGCAGGTTTAGATATTTAATAGACAGCGCTAACATGCGTTAAGTTGTTTTTCATTTTAAAATAGTGCTAAAAACAAAAAGGTGCCAGACCATAAGTCTGACACCTTTTTTACGACTGGCTTAATACAAGTTTTTTATACTGATAATCTGCCCTTATACCGCAGATGCACCCGTTAATTTAACTTCAGCACGCTCTTCTTTTGCAATGCCAGCATAGTAGTCACGCAAAATTTGTAGTACTTCTGGACGGCTAAAATTATCTGGTACATCTTCGTCTTCTGATAGCGCTTTACGCAGCTTAGTACCTGACACTTTAACGTGCTCAGAGGCGTCATGCGGGCAAGTTTTGTCTGACGCCATCGCGTTACAAGCGTTACACCAGAACGTCCAGCCAATTTTGAGCGGCTGAGTGATAAGGTCGTCTTTACCAACATGTTCAAAAATCGTTTGCGCATCAAACGCACCATAGTAATCGCCGACACCCGCATGGTCACGACCGACAATCAGATGGCTACAGCCGTAGTTTTGACGGAATAGCGCATGTAGTAACGCTTCACGTGGGCCAGCATAGCGCATATCCAACGGATAACCTGCTTGGATAACAGTATCTTGTCTAAAGTAGTTATCAATTAGCGTTTTGATGGCTTCTTGACGAACTTCTGCTGGGATATCGCCAGGTTTCAATGCGCCTAGTAACGAATGAATCAATACCCCATCACAGATTTCAATTGCAATCTTAGCCAGATACTCATGTGAGCGGTGCATCGGGTTACGCGTTTGGAAAGCCGCCACAGTCTTCCAGTTTTTCTCTTCAAAGATTTGACGTGTTTGCGCGGGCGTTTTATAGATACCAGGATAACGCGTTGGGAACTCGCCTTCGCTCAGTACTTCTACGCTACCTGCAATATTGACCTCATCTTGATCCAACACTTGCTGGACGCCTGGATGCTCTGGATCTGTGGTGGTAAATACTTGCTGACACTCGTGTTCTTTATCAATGGTATAGGTCTCTTCTACTGTTAAGATGCCCATAACTTCGCCATCTTGTGCGACCAATGCCACTTTGTCGCCTTGACTCAAACTATCCGCAGTTTCTTTTGGCGCAGACAAAGTGATAGGAATTGGCCAAAACAAGCCAGCGTTTTCACCGCTTTGCAAACGCATATTATCAACCACGCCCTGCCAGTCCGCTTGATTCATAAAACCATTTAACGGAGTGAAACCACCAATACCGAACATGATTAAATCGCCACGCTCACGTGAGCTTAAGGTGATGGTCGGCAATGTGCTGGCAAGCTCTAATGCTTGATCGCGTGCTGCACCGTTTAATAATAGTGGCTTAAGCTCTGCACTACCATGTGGTGGAACAAGTTTTGACTGGGTCGGAGCTTGAGTTTGAGTCATATAATTTTTAAAACCTCTTAAATAAAAGCATGGTCGGAGAAAATAAGTTGCTGTAAAGTGTCGCTTATATAGGCGGCCACTAGCAAAAGCTAAATAAAGCAATAGTCATTAGAAGAGTGATAACAATCAGGCATTAAATTTGATACGCATAGGCTACCTAACTTTCGTTATGAAAATTTATGCTGTGTTTGGATATGGATATGTCTGAAAGGAATTTATGTTTCTGGCTACAAGCTTATATGATGTATAGCTGAATTATTTACATTGCGAACGGCAATAAAACCTATTACACACGCAAATCATTTTCGTCGCTGATTTTAAGATTAAAAACAAAACTGAGATTACGTCATGTACCAATATAATTATGCTAACCAAACCTTGGTAGAAGAACGAGTCGCCCAATTTCGCGACCAAACCGAACGGTTTTTGGCAGGCGAGCTGCCAGAAGAGCAATTTTTGCCGCTGCGTTTGCAGAACGGTCTTTATATCCAGCGTTATGCGCCTATGCTCCGTATCGCCATTCCTTACGGCTTGCTTGCCAGCTATCAGCTACGCAAATTGGCTGAGATTACCCGTAAGTATGATAAAGGCTATGGGCACATGACCACCCGTACCAATATGCAGCTGAACTGGCCAAAACTTGAAGAAGTGCCAGATATTTTGGCGGAGCTGGCATCGGTACAGATGCATGCCATCCAAACCTCAGGTAACTGTATCCGTAATACGACAACGGATCCTTACGCCGGTATTCATAAAGAAGAGATTGCCGATCCACGTCCTTATTGTGAGATTATTCGCCAGTGGTCAACCTTTCATCCTGAGTTTGCCTTTTTACCGCGCAAATTTAAGATTGCCGTCATTGGCACCGCCAATGATCGGGCAGCGACGCAGGTGCATGATATCGGACTGCATTTAAAAACCAATGAAGAAGGCGAGCTTGGATTTGAGGTGATTGTTGGTGGCGGGCTTGGACGTACGCCAGTGATTGGCAAAACCATTAATAAATTTTTACCACGCCATCATTTACTCAGCTATTTAGATGCGATTTTGCGCGTCTATAATCTGCATGGTCGCCGCGATAATAAATTCAAAGCGCGTATCAAAATATTAGTCGAGAGCATGGGCGGTCCTGCCTTTGCTAAACTGGTCGACGCTGAATGGGAAGCACACACCAAAGATGGCTCATTAACTCTAACCGATGCCAACTTTGACAAAGCCAGTAGTTATTTTACCGAACCTGATTATCTAAGCTTTGATGCGCTCCAAGTACAGTCGGACTTGCAGCAGCAATTAAACGCTGATAAAGACTTTGCCAATTGGTATAACCAAAATACGGTCGCCCATAAAATCGCAGGTTATCGCGCCGTGGTGATTTCGTTAAAAGCAGGGTTGGTCAATGGTAAGTACGTGCCTTCAGGTGATATCAGTGAGTCGCAAATGGACGCCCTCGCCGACCTCGCTGATGAACATAGCTTTGGTGAATTGCGTGGTACCTATCAGCAAAATCTGGTTTTCGCTGATGTACAAACCAACCGCTTATACGAGCTATGGCAACAGTTGGTTGCGCTACATTTGGCCCGTCCAAATATCAATACCCTCACCGATATGATCGTCTGCCCAGGCTGGGACTATTGCTCACTGGCCAATGCCACAACCCACAATATCGCTGAACAAATCGAAAAGCAATTTGATGATCTCGACTATCTTTATGATTTGGGTGAAATCCGCCTCAATATGTCTGGCTGTATGAATGCCTGTGCGCATCATCATACCGGCGATATCGGTATCCTTGGTGTCGATAAAAAAGGCGAATACTGGTATCAAATCAGCCTCGGCGGAAACTCTAGTAACGACGCCAAAATCGGCAAGATATTGGGTAAAGCGGTGCCATCTGATGATGTCGCGACGACGATACAAAAGATAGTAGATGTCTATCTAGAGCAACGCGTGGCTAATGAGAATGAGGTAGAAGGCTTTGGTGAGCTGATCAATCGTATTGGCCTTGCACCCTTTAAGGAGAAGGTCTATGGGTAATCATCATGTGCTTGATAGCCATGGCGCAGACATCAGTGGCGAAGATACTTGGCAAGCGCTAGCGACAGCGCAGCTGCCTGACGGTATCGCGTTATCAAGCCTGACCTTGCTTGAGCTGTTACACAAACAAGAAAAAGTTGATGTACTTGTCCCACTAGCAGATTTATTAAATGCTGATGGCAAACTGGCAAACGGTTTGCTAGAGCAAGTATTGGATATCCTCAAGCAGCACAGCAGCCGATTGGGTGTGTGGATCACATCCAACACCGATGCTGATGATCTGCCTGATGTAAAAGACTTTTTATTGACGCAAGACTTGATCGTCATTCATGTCCCAAGTTTTGTAGACGGTCGCGGTTTTAGTTTTGCACAGACCCTGCGTCAGCTTGGTTATGAAGGTGATATTCGCATGGCAGGCGCGTTTGGTCGTGATCAAATCGCTTATTTGCTGCGCGCTGGTGCGACCAGCTTTGTACTCAATGAGCATGATGCTAAATCTGATATTAGCCAAGCCTTCACTGCCCTAGCCAGTAGCTATGATGGTCGAGACGCTTCAGCATTACCGATGTTCTCAAAAACCTAAACTCAATATTAAAGACCCATTTTTATAGTAACTATTATTAAGGAATGTATTATGAGCCAATTACACCCAAACCTAGATATCGACCAAGCCAACCAAGATTTGCAAGGTAAATCACCTGAGCAAATCGTTGAGTGGGCATTGACGCAAGCCAAAAACCCAATCATCACCACCAACTTCCGTCCTTATGAGTCAGCGATCTTGCATTTGGTTGCCAAGCAGCGCCCTGACATCACGGTATTGTGGGTAGATTCAGGCTATAACACCGATGCGACTTATCAGTTTGCCAACAAATTGATTCGTGATCTTGATCTCAACGTCGTGACGTATATTCCAAAACAAACCGCTGCCCATCGTGACGCCACCATGAATGGCATCCCAGGCATTGACAACCCGCAACATGGCGAGTTCACTGAACAAGTGAAACTTGAGCCATTCCGCCGCGCCCTTGCTGAGCTAAAGCCTGACGTATGGTTTAACGCGATTCGTAAAGACCAAACTGAGTTCCGTCAAGGGCTTGATGTACTTAGCTTATCAAAAGATGGCGTATTGAAAGTAGCGCCATTGTTTGAAAAAACCGATGCAGATTTGGATGTGTACTTAGATGAGCACAACTTGCCAAACGAGCATGACTACTTTGATCCAACTAAAGTAGAAGAGAGCCGTGAGTGCGGTCTGCACACGCAGCTGTAATTTTAGCTGTTTATGAATTTGAGAAGCCCTTTCTTTGATTTAAGAAAGGGCTTTTTTTAGCTTTTCATTGGACTTAAAACTTGTTTTCTACACGTTTACCTTGTCTATTAATGTAGAACCATTCACCATCTTTTTTGACATAGGCGGTACCATCTTTAAAAGGATCAATAAATGGAATGTCATCATAGTTTAATTCAATTGCTACATCACCATTTTTGTCAATAAATCCATGCTTACCGTTATCATAGACAAGTGCTAATCCGTTAATGAAGGGGAAGACCATTGCATAGTCTAGCTCTTTGACTACTTGATTCGACCTATTAATGATCATAAACTTATCATCATTATTAACGACGGCTAAACCACCTGAAAACCAAGTCGCACTATAATATTCAATGGGTATCACGATATTATTTAGCCTATCTATAAATCCGAACTTTTCATTTTTTTCAACCGCTGCTAGGCCTTCTGTAAAGGAAATAGTAGAATCATATTCATAAGGAATAACTAACTTATTATTAATATCAATGTATCCATACTTCCCTTCGTTCTCAACTGCAGATAAACCATCATTAAAACCCATTAAATCATCGTATATTATCGGAATAATTATCTGTCCCTGTTTATCAATGACTCCTCTTCTATTATCTACCCCAACCACAGCTAAACCATCTTCAAATGGATAAGTAAGGCTGTATTTGAGAGGTATAATAACTTCACCCTGCATATTAATATATCCAGATAAGTTGTCCTTATGAACATTTGCTAGACCTTCTACAAAAGCAATTGGAAGGTCATACTGTGTTGGTATTTTTATCACACCTTGCTTATCGATGAATCCATACTTACTACCTTTTATTACGGGCGCGAGTTCACCATCAAACTCACAGTTTTCATCAAATACAACCCCATTTGGTAACTTATAACCTTCAGCCAACGCGCATTCTGCTAGTACATCTGAACTAACTAGCAACCCTAAAATCAGTCCGAAAAAGACAGTACTTGATTTTTTTAGTCTATTAAACGTATTGTTTTGACTCATTATGATGCCTTCATAATTGTTCTGAATTAAAAAATATAAAATTATGCCCTTCTAAACCTCTAGTACGCCTATCATATCTCATAAAATCTATTCCCTTTCTCACAAAAAACCATCATTAACATGACAAAAACGAATATACTAATGCCAATTCACTAGGTGAGAGTGTGCCTGTGATACCTCATAATGGCGGCATTCCTCATATCTTTTCTACCTTTTATAATAAACAATTAAATATATGGTGACATTATGAACACCTTCCCGCTATTTTTTAAATTAGAAGACCGTAAAGTGCTTATCGTGGGCGGCGGCGAAGTGGCACTGCGTAAAGCGGATTTGCTCAGCCGTGCAGGTGCCTGTATCACTATACTTGCACCTGATATCAGCCACGAGCTACGAGCTTTACTCACTGACAGCAAACATGAATTTATCTATGAGAATTATAATAAAGCTTATATGTCAGGCGCACGGGTAATCATTGCCGCGACTGACGATGAGACGCTGAATCACCAAATTCATGCAGATGCGACTGAGCTAAACATTCCAGTCAATGTGGTCGATACCCCTCATTTATGTGACTTTATCTTTCCAGCGATTATCGATCGTAATCCTATTGTGATTGGTATCTCATCAAATGGTAAAGCGCCTGTGCTGGCACGCTTATTACGGGCACGCCTTGAGACATTAATCCCGCAAGGCTATGGAAAATTAGCCAAGCTGGCAGGTGAATTCCGCAGTGAGGTAAAAGCCAAGATACCAACGCTTACTGGCCGTCGTCAGTTTTGGGAGCGCGCATTTGAAGGTCAGGTCAGTCAGCTCATGTTTGCAGGTAATGAAACCGAAGCGACTGCACAGTTAAAAGCTGATTTGGATAGTACTGCCGCTGCTATTCATGATAAAGCCCATGCTGCGGAAAATACAACGCCTACGCTATCAGACGAGTCAGAAAAAAAATCACCCCCCGTAGGCGAAGTCTATATCGTTGGCGCAGGCCCTGGTGACCCAGAGCTTTTGACATTTAAAGCGCTGCGTTTGATGCAGCAAGCAGATATTGTCTACTATGACGCCTTGGTATCTCCACAAGTGCTGGATCTTTGCCGCCGTGATGCAGACAAAGTGTTTGTCGGTAAAAAACGCAGTAACCATACTGTCGCACAGCTTGGCATCAATGAGTTATTGGTCAATAGCGCCAAAGAAGGTCGGCGTGTGGTTCGATTAAAAGGTGGCGATCCATTTATCTTTGGTCGTGGCGGTGAAGAAATTGAAAGCCTGCGCGCTCATGGTGTGCCGTATCAGGTCGTACCAGGGATCACCGCTGCCAATGCCGCTGCTAGCTATGCTGGCATACCCTTAACTCACCGTGACCACTCACAGTCCGTACGTTTTGTGACAGGATTCTTGAAGGCAGGCACGCCCAATAGCAACTTTAAAAACTTCTTGAACACCGATGAGACGGTGGTATTTTATATGGGTCTGCATTCGCTGGCGCGCTTGACTGAAGGCTTGGTTGACGCTGGTCGTAGCGCTGATACGCCAATTGCCATTGTCTCTAATGCCAGTATGCCCAATCAGCAAGTACTGACAGGTACGCTTGCAACGATTGTTGCCAAACAAGAGGACGTCGAGTTACCGACGCCTGCCCTGCTTATTATGGGCGACGTGGTCAGCTTGCATCATGATTTGGCTTGGTACAATTTACAGAATCAGCAGCACAACCAAAGCAGCGATGACATAGCTAAAAACTGGTTACGTGAAGGCTCAAGAGGTGAAGCAATCAAACAGCCCATAGATCAACAAGCTCATGCGCTATCGATGATTGCAAATCTTGCGACAAATTCAGGGGACGATCTAGAGCAGCTCATCATTGATTAATCTTCTGTGTCTTATTATTACCTGTACCGCAAAGCGACCCTGTCAATTATCTATTGGTAGGGTTTTCTTTTGGCAACAGAGAAAATCTCAACGATTCTTGCTAGAATGAAAGCTACCTAATTAATGTTCTGACGTTTAATGATAAGCCAAACTATGCCCCTATCTATTGCTTCTAAATATATCTCTGTTAGACCTTTAAAAATACTGCACACGTCCGATTGGCATTTGGGGCGCAGGCTTTATGGTCGTCTGCGTTATGAAGAGTTTGAGGCATTTTTGCAGTGGCTAAAAGACACCATTAGCGCACAGCAAGTAGATATATTGATTGTCGCAGGTGACATCTTTGATACCATGACGCCCAGCAATAAAGCCCAAGCGCTATATTATGAGTTTTTGGGTAAGGTCTCACGTTCCTGCTGTCAGCATGTGGTCATTGTCGCAGGCAATCATGACTCACCGACGTTTTTGGATGCGCCAAGCAATGTGCTCAAATTTTTGAATGTCCATGTGATTGGGACTGCTTGTGATGATTTAGAAGATGAGGTATTGGTCTTAGGTGATGATGATAACAATCCTCATTGCATTATCGCCGCTGTACCCTACCTGCGCGACCGTGATGTACGTAGCAGTAGCGCTGGCGAGTCTGCGGATAGCAAAGACGCCAATGTTATCAAAGGTATTCGCGCCCACTATGATGAAGTAGCAAGCATTGCGAAAAGACAGCAGGCAGAATTAATAAAAACTCATCAACGGCATATCCCTATCATTGCCACAGGTCACCTATTTGCAGCTAATGGCAAAACAACCGATGATGACGGCGTGCGCGATCTCTATGTTGGCTCACTTGGCAAAATCTCCGCTGATATGTTTGATGAGGGTTTTGACTATGTCGCTCTTGGGCATTTGCACGTGCCACAGCGCGTTGGCGGTCGTGGGAGTATTCGCTACTCAGGCTCACCCATTGCAATGGGCTTTGGGGAGGCAAAACAGCAAAAACAGGTATTGCTGTTACAGTTTGGTGCTATAGCTAATGTTGATAATGAAATCATAGAAGTAAACATCACATCTGATAGCGTTGTACCTCATCTATCTAATACAGTTACTAAGGTTGAAAAATCAGCAGAAAAGACTGCTAAGAAAATAGCGAGTCAAGCCACTGTCTATATGGATGACTTATTTGGATTTGACGCGCCAGCTGATAATCATGAGATAACAACAGCGGCTCTTCAAGCGAACACTGACGATCAAAAACAGCATAAACCCAAGCCTAACGACTCCATTACTTCTAACGAAGTTTTGCATCATGATGACCACAATCAGATGCAAGTAGTTTCCCTACCCATTCCAAAGTTCCAACAGCTAGCGCAGATATCTGGTGACCTAACCACAATCTCACAAACGATAAAATCACTCACACCAACGGATTCTGTTTGGTTAGAGGTGGTCTATACGGGTGACGAGATCGTTAGCGATTTGCGAGAGCAGGTGCACGCCATGGTAGATGGACTGACATGTGAGGTATTAAAGATTAAGAACACCCGCACTTATAATAAAGTGCTTAACCAACAGCAAACCTCGGAGAATTTGCAAGACTTGAATGAGATGGAAGTATTTGAGCGCTGCTTGACGATTAATGAGGTGGCTGAGTCACAAAAAGACTCGTTGCGTGATGCCTATGGTCAGATACTTTATCACTTACATCATGAGGACAAACAGGCAGAATAATATAAGTGTGAATCATTATCGCACTTCTATTTTCTAAATTTTTGCAGTTGCTGCTATCACTAATAATAAGATATATCCATGCGCCTAATCGAACTCAGACTCAAAAACCTCAATTCTCTCAAAGGTGAATGGCACATTGATTTTGCTGACACCGTTTTTACCAATGAAGGTATCTTTGCGATCACAGGACAGACTGGCGCTGGCAAGACCACCATATTGGATGCGATTTGTCTGGCGCTATATGGTGAAACACCAAGGATCAACAGTATCAGCAAAAGCAGCAATGAAGTAATGACGCGGCAAACAGCGGAATGCTTCGCTGAAGTCGTGATTGATTTAAATGGTGAGCAGTACCGCTGCCGTTGGGGACAGCGCCGTGCTTATAATAAGGCAGATGGCAATCTGCAAGACGCAACTCATGAAATTGCTAAGATAAACGTTGATGACTCGTCAAAAAAAGATGAGCTGTTAGAGAGCACTCTAAAACATACCAAAAATAAAATAATTGAACTGACTCGGATGGACTTTCAGCAGTTCACTCGCTCTATATTGCTGGCTCAGGGCAGTTTTTCAGCTTTTTTGAAGGCAAAAGCTGACGAGCGTGCCGATATTTTAGAGAAAATTACGGGCACTGATATTTACGCAACTATCTCCACACAGGTTCATAATAAAAAACGCACTGAAGAAGAGATATTGAGTAAACTGCAATATGGTTTAGATGGCTTGGCACTTTTAGATACCGAAGAAGAAGGTCAATTAAGAGCCGATTTGCAGTCATATCAAAAGACCCAGAGTACGCAGCAGCGAGAAATTCAAGATTTGGTCGAAAAGATAAAGTGGCTAGATAGCGTCACAGAATCGAAAGAAAAACTGAATACTTATCAAAATGATCTAGCGCAGGCTCAGCAGGCTCAGCAAGACTTTATCCATGACGCTAGACGCTTAACCGCTGCCAATAAGGCGTTGGAGATTGATAGTCAGTTCAGCCAACTTGTCCATAGTCGAGATAATCTAAAACGTTTACAAGAAGAACAGCAGCAAATAATCGGCATCCTACCGCAGAAACAAAATGACTTAGAACAAGCGACCACACATCTAGAGACAGCAAAAAATCATACACAAGCTGCCCACGAAGCTTTGCAAACGGCTCTACCTAATATTGCGCAGGCGCGTAAACTCGATGTGGAAATTGCGCAGAATAAGAATGTCCTAAAAGACATTGAGCAAAGACAGCAAACTCTAATGAGCAGCACTCAACATTTAAGTAAAGAGATAGACAACCATAAACAGCAGGCTGCGCAGAATAAAATCCAGCTCACACGTGTCGAAGGCTATCTTAATGACGCCCATGAATTAAACACTATCGATAGTGATATAGCGAATTTTAAGAGTCATTGCGGCCGACTAAAAGCCCTATTGCAAGAGAATACCGCCCTATCAGATGATAAAACAAGCCAGCAGCAACAGATCCACCAGTATCGCGCCAAACTTGACGTCTTAAATCAACAGAAAAAGACAAAAGACACCACCATGTTGTCTATACAGGATAAATTGGCCGCTTTACAACAAGAGCAAGCAGCATTAACCCAAGTGCAGTCATTGGCTGATATGCGAGATGAGCAAGAGCAGATTGATGATATCAACCGTCAACTTGACCAAGTGAGCGTTAAGGCAAAACAGCAAGATGAGCTTAGCGTACAAGTAGAGAAAATAGTTGCGACCTTGCCAGTAATGAGTAACGACCTCACAAAGCTGGCAGGCTTAATCGCTGATAATGAATCGGCTATCAGCGCTGCCAAAGAAAAGCGTCAAGACAAACAAGCCCAGCTGCATTTACTACAAAAAGTCGCCAAGTTAGAAGACTATATCGCTGACCTAAAAGATGGGCATCCCTGCCCGCTTTGTGGATCGCTAGAGCATCCTTATAGTGCAGACCACCCACATTTGATACAAGAAACGGAAGCAACGCAAACTCAGCGGCAAATAGCAGAGCTGGATACGACTATATCCAATTTAGAAGATACTTTATCTAAACATCGTATTAATCAAGCAACTGTACGACAGCAGTTTGCGCAAGCGGAAGAGCAACAAACCCTGCTAAATCACCAAATACAAAAGTTAAAGACAGATATCGACCAGTTGGTCAGTTCAGTACTAAATAAAGGCTATTCTCAATTTGTTGCTGAAACATTAAAACCATTGATGCAGATTGAGACGCATGTAGATGCGCTGTCATTATTAGACAGTAGCAAAATCGAGCTAGGTAAGCGTAGAGAATCTCTTAAAAATACGTTAACTCAATATGAAACGCTTAGCGAGTCGCTCTCTACGATGCGTAATGACATCGAAGCGTTAGACAAGGAGCAGCGTGAGCTAACCAGCACTATTAACGAGATTGAGAGCAATAGTGAAAAAATAGCATGGGCTATAGAAAACTTAGACAAGAAATCTGCTGATAATTTTTCTGAATTGACTGTGCTCAAAACCGATATATTAGCTCCGTTAAATAAATATTCCGCTGACAAACATCAGTCAGATGCAAAAATGGCGATACGTTCTTCACTGCAATCATTACAACCGTTGATAACCAGTATTGAAGGCCAAGCCATACTAAGTGAAACGGAATATCAGTCGCATATCAACACCCTGCGCCAATGTCACAGTGCCTTTTTACAAATCAAGAAACAGTTCAACGACTATAAAGAGGATCAACAAACCCTAAAGACTTCACTCGGTCGTCTAGAAACACAAATCGAGACCAAGCAGTCTCAACTCGATAAAGAAGAAAATGAGCTTGTTAAAATCTCTCAACTCGCGGCAGAAAGAACTGAGGCGATTGAGAAATTACAAACAGACAGAAAGTATGTTTTTGCTAATAAAGATCCTGAAACAGAAGAAAAGCGTTTACGTGATGCGTTAGAACAATCTCAAATTGAGCAAACCTCTGCCCAAAGACAGCTAGACAATGCTGAGCACATACTTAGTCAATTGCTGGATAAGCAGCGTCAGTTGACTGAGAAAATGACTACTGTAAAGATTACACTTAGCAGCCAAGAAAATACCTTTAAGTCAGCGCTTGCCGCCTCTGATTTCGCTAATGAAATAGATTTTACTAATGCGCGCCTGCCCATAGATGAGCGTAACGCACTTAGACAGCAGCAACAGCATATCGATTATGCCCTAAAGCAAGCGCAATCTTTATTGGATGCAACACAAAAAACACTTGCAGATAAACAAGCCAATCCGCTGACAGTAGACGATAGAGAAACGCTTACCCAACAGCAATCACAAGCCCAAGATGAATTTAACAAACGAATTGAGTCAATCGGTGCAATCAGTCAGCGTCTAAAGGGCAATGAAGACAAAAAAACCACCCAACAGGCACAGCTTGATGCTATCACTGCTCAAAAGGACAAACTGCAAGTTTGGCAACAATTGCATAAATTGATTGGTTCATCTGATGGCAAAAAGTTCCGTACTTTTGCTCAAGGGCTAACCTTTGACCTTATGGTCACTCACGCCAATACGCAGCTGCAAAAAATGAGCGATCGCTATTTGCTGGCCCGTGATGATAATAGTCCACTTGAGCTAAATGTGATTGATAACTATCAAGGTGGTGAAATTCGCAGCACTAAAAACCTCTCAGGCGGCGAAGGTTTTATCATTAGCCTAGCATTAGCACTAGGGCTATCACAGATGGCCAGCCAAAATATACGTGTGGATTCGCTATTTTTGGATGAAGGGTTTGGTACGTTGGATGAGGAATCTTTAGACATTGCACTTGATACACTGACCAATCTACAGCAAGAAGGTAAATTAATCGGGGTGATATCCCATGTTCAGGCGCTAAAAGATCGCATTTTAACCCAGATTAAAGTCGAGAAGCTCTCGGGCGGATTTAGCCGAATTAGTGGCCAAGGGTGTCATAAAGTCGTCAGTGAAAAAATATCATAAGTTAGGTTAATCACTTTACTACTTAATACTTTTAAACCTTTTCTTTTAGGCAATAAAAAACCACCGAACATTAAGGACGGTGGTTTTTTTTGAGACAGTTTGGGAGTGATATTACTTCATTACTTAGTAACTAAACCACTAAGCTCACTCATCAATACGGACAACGTTGAAAGACCGATTTGACCTTCTTCATCGTTGCTATGCAGCTCATCCAACTTATTCATCTCTGTAGTGACTGCAGCAAGCTGATCGACGTGTCTTGCTCTCCATTCACTAAATGCTTGCTTAGCATCTGGTTTTGAGAGTACCGCATCCATCAATAGACGCAAGCTGCGTGACAGCTCGTTCACTAACGCATGGCGAGCACGGCGATCCCAATAATCTTGCTGTGGTAGGCTGGCAATATTTTCCATCATCCAGTCTAACTGCAACACTTGGTAGGCTTCAAAGTATAAAGTTGCAATCTCATCGACAGGACGCTCGTATTGCTCAGCAAGCAATGCAGCATCAAGCGCATCGACATGGTACGGTAGCATCGCAAATAGCGTAGCATCATTATCAGACAGCTCTTTTTGCATCAAACGAGAAGTATCTTCTTGCAGATATTGGGCAAATTGCTGCTCGATAAAACCACTTGGCTTGGTCAGTTTTTCTACACTTTCACTGAAGCGGCTAATCATATCAGCGACTTGCAAGTTTTGACCAAAGGCATTGATGAACCAGACCACACCGCGCTCAAGTGAATCACGTAGACGTAGCTCAAGGTTCAGCAGTAATGTTGCCTCAACTTGATTGTCTAGGGCTTCCAGTGCTTTCCAAGCGCGCGATACATTGAATACATCACGGCTAATCGCATAACCACGCACGATAGTGGCTAGTGATTGATCGGTTTCCTCAAAGAGACGGAATAGCGCTTCAATACCTAGGCGGTTGACCACACTGTTGGTCAAGTAAGTACTGATAATCTCGCGATGCAAACGATGCTCAGTCATCTCATCGAAGAAGCGTGACGCAAGCTCATCTGGGAAGTACTTACGTAGCTCATTGATAAAGTACGGATCATCTGGTAAATCAGATAGTAGTAGATTGTCATAAACCCACATCTTGCCATAAGCCAAGACCACTGCTAGCTCAGGATTGGTCAGACCAGTATCCGCTTTTTGACGCTTTGCAATCTCTTCATCTGATGGTAGATACTCAATCGCACGATCCAGACGCCCTTCACTCTCTAACATCTGAATAAAGCGCTGATGATCGCTCAGATTGGCTGCTGCACGGATATGGCTCAGCTCAATCGCTTGTGGTTGCAAGTAGTTTTGACGTAATACCAGTTCTGCTACGGTGTCAGTCATACTCTCCAGCAGCTCATTACGTTGCTTCAGCGTCATATCGCCTTGCTCGACCACTTTGCCAAGTAGGATTTTGATATTGACTTCATGGTCCGAGCAGTTCACACCGCCTGAGTTGTCGATTGCATCTGTATAGATACGTCCGCCCGTTTGAGCGTACTCGATACGACCTTGCTGGGTTAGACCTAAGTTACCACCTTCACCAACGACGGCTGCACGTAGCTCATTACCATCGATACGCAGTGAATCATTCGCACGGTCGCCCACGTCAGCATGCGTTTCGTTTGCACTTTTGACATAAGTACCGATACCACCATTCCAGATAAGATCAACAGGTGCACGTAACAACGCGCTGATCAAATCATTCGGTGCAAGGCTATCTTCACTGATATCAAAGAGCGACTTCATCTCCGGACTGATAGCGATGGTTTTGTCTTGGCGCGAGAATATCCCACCACCTTGACTGATTAATGATGCTTCATAATCTGCCCATGAGGAGCGTGGTAGCTCAAACAAGCGTGCGCGCTCAGCGTACGAGGCCGCCGTATCTGGATTAGGATCAATAAAGATATGCAAATGGTTAAAGGCAGCAACCAGCTTAGTATGCGTTGAGAGCAACATGCCATTACCGAATACATCACCACTCATGTCACCAATACCGACAACGGTGAAGTCATCACGATTTTGAATGTCCATACCGCGCATACGGAAGTGACGTTTGACCGACTCCCAACCACCGCGCGCTGTGATACCCATTGCTTTATGGTCATAACCTACTGACCCACCTGATGCAAAGGCATCATCTAGCCAGAAGTTGTACTCTGCTGCTAGCGCGTTGGCTATATCAGAGAAAGTAGCTGTACCTTTGTCTGCTGCGACAACCAAGTACGGGTCGTCCTCATCATGACGTACCGTGTTGGCTGGCGGGACGATGTTGCCATCTACAATATTGTCTGTGACATCAAGCATGCCGCGTAAGAATGTCTGATAGCAAGCGATACCTTCTGCTTGGAACGCCTCACGACCATCAGCCATGCTCTTGGTTTTTACAATAAATCCGCCTTTAGAGCCTACAGGGACGATTACTGCGTTTTTGACCATCTGTGCTTTGACAAGGCCAAGCACTTCAGTACGGAAATCTTCCATACGATCTGACCAGCGCAGACCACCGCGAGCGACTTTGCCGCCACGTAAGTGCACAGCTTCGACGCGTGGTGAATACACAAATATCTCAAACATTGGCTTTGGTTTAGGCAAGTTTGGAATGTCTGCTGCCAAGAACTTAAATGACAGACGATCTTTGCGCTGACCATCACTATCAACTTGATAGAAGTTGGTACGTACCATCGCATTAATCAAATCTAAGTACCAGCGCAAGATACGATCTTCGTCTAGACTATCTACATCTGCTAGCGCCGCTGTGATTTGCTCTTGAATGGTAGCAGCCTTTTCTTGACGTTCTTCTTCGCTATACTTAGGATTCATACGTGCGTCAAACAAACTACCTAACGCGACACTGATATCACTGTTTTTGACCACAGTTTGCTGAATATAAGCACTAGAGAATGGCGCACGTGCTTGCAGCATATAGCGAGACAATGCACGCAATACAACGACATCATAAGTATCGAGCTTGGTCGTTAGTACCAATTCGTTGAATGAATCGCTCTCCACTCGGCCTGCCCAGATTTGTTTGAGGCTGTCTTCGAACTGACCACGCACCACTTGCATATTGACCGTATCGACATGCTCAAGGGTCAGTTCATACTCTTGCATCCAGATAGGCTGCTCTGGCAAATCAAACTCATAAGTTTGTGCTGAGATAACCGACACACCAAAGTTTTCAAGTATTGGCAATACTTTTGACAAGATAACTGGCTGCTCGCGACCGTATAGCTTTAGGTGGAGCTGGTTACGTGCATCGCCTGTCGACTGGTATAAATGCCAAAGCATTGGTTGCTCTGCGGTCAGTCCTGCCAGACGCTTCGTGTCTTCGACTGCGGTACGAGCATCAAAACGCTCTTGGTAGGCAGCAGGAATATAGTTTAAGAAGCGACGATTTAAAGCATTGGCTTGTTGTTCGCCCACATTGTCGAGTAGCATTTTTTGATAATTATCATCCCATGATTGCATGAGTGCTGATAATTTGGCTTCAAGTGTAGCGATATTGACGTCATTTACTTGGCCAGGCACGGTACGTACGTGGACATGCACACGAGCATGCGCAGATTCGTTAAACTCAGTGGTAAACCCTGAAGACATACCGTTATAGGCATCTTTTAGGACGTTTTGTACTTTGATACGTAGCTCGGTATTGAACTTATCACGCGGGATATAGACCAAGCACGAAACAAAACGCTGATAATGGTCGATACGGCTAAATAGACGTAAGCTCTTTTTGTCTTGTAGTTGAGTAATGCCCGAAACAATTGGATATAGCTCTTCGACGCTGGCTTGGAACAAATCATCACGCGGTAAGGTGTTAATCACATGCATCATCTTGTGATGGGCATGACCGTCACGTGGCAAGTCTGCCATCGCCATAATCTTATTGGCTTTTTCTCGCAATAGCGGTATTTGCTGTACAGTCAGCTGATAGGCTTGTGACGTAAGCAAACCGATAAAGCGGTATTCACCAATTAGGTTGCCATTGTCATCGAACTTATGAATGCCCAAAAAGTCCATATATACTGAACGGTGTACAGGTGATACACGGCTTGATTTAGACAGCATCAACACGCGCGGCTCAGTCAATAATTGCTTTAGGCCTCTAGGTAATTGGCTGAAGCTTTCTGATAGCTTGTCTTTTTCAGAACCACGTAATAGACCTAGACCACTGTTACCAATCGCAAATAAATCCAAATCGGTCGGCTCAGAAGTCACTTCGATAGACTGACCGCCTTCTAAGCGGTATTCACGATAACCTAAGAATATGAAGTGATCGTCTAAGATCCAATCTAAAAATGCTTGGATTTCTTGTTGTGAGTAGAATACTTCTGGTAGCGGCTTCGTTGAAAGCTCCGTTTTGATGTCGTTCAACTGCGCACGCATCTGTTTCCAGTCGCCAACGACCGTATCAAGCGTGTCAATTTTTGACATAAGCATCTGTTGAAGTGCTTCCAAGTCTTCGTTGTCTTGGTAAGCAATTTCACAATGAATCAATGACATATGTGAAGTGGCACTTTCATGTGCGCCTTCGATATGGGTGATATCACCATTTTCATCACGCTCAACACTGATGATGATGTTATAAGTACGATGAACATCGATACCTTCTGCTTCTAGGCTCATCAAAATCGTATCAACTAAGAATGGTCTATCATAAGCTGCGATTTGAATGACAGTGTGCGAGCTGTGAAAGTGCTGCTCTTCTGCTGCTGGGTTTAGTACTGTCAGTTGCGGCTTGCTGCCGTCGTAAGCTTTGAGTAGTGTAAAGTGATGTAGCGCCATGCCCGCCAAGTCAGCATTACTAATCGCCTCTGCCGTTTCTTGATGCAGCGGCTGATAATAGCTATGAATAAAATGATCAAATAGCGATTTGTCTTTTTGTACATAACTGGTAGCAATATCGCTTATCTGGCTAATGCGCTCTTTTGCGATACTGAGGGAGTTTGGCATTTCCTGCGTCCTTTTTTTATAGATTTGGTTTAACATTTATTTATTTAAGTTTATCGATTTAGATTGACTACTGTTACTGCATATTCATCATTGGTGCAACGGTGCAGTATTTCCATTCACGCGACTTATTTTATTTTTATAACAGTTAGAAATTTTCTCCTTTTTTGCTCTTATTTTTTATTAATATGTAGCCATCAGAATTTAATACTACCAATATAGTGAAGTGTAACGCACATAAGGCGCGAGCTAAAGTGTACAACATCATTTCATGAATCAGCGATGTGTCGATAACCTTTACTAATGAGACAATGCATTTTTAGACATCGATATGGATGATTCGGTGCTGGCAGGCGGATACTCATGGTAATTGAAGGCGTTTTTTTGTTAGAATATGCCAACATATTTAAGAGCGTACGACTCGCTCACTATTAACTTTAATGCTAAGGGCAAAAGGTATGATGAATATTTTGGTGGTTGGCTCAGGTGGTCGCGAACACGCATTGGCATGGCAATGTGCAAAAGATGACAATGTAAAAAATGTCTACATCGCTCCTGGTAATGCTGGCACCGCCCTTGAGCCTAAATGCCAAAACGTTACGCTAGAGTCTACCGATGCTGACGCAGGCGAGCATAGTGCTGTTATCGCGTTTTGTCAAAATAATGATATCGACATGGTAATTGTTGGTCCAGAAGCGCCTTTGGTCACGGGTATTGTTGATGCTTGTCGTGATGCAGGTATCAAAGCATGGGGCCCAACAGCGTACTGTGCACAGTTAGAAGGCTCAAAAACTTTTGCTAAAGAGTTTATGGAGCAAAACAACATTCCAACCGCTGCTTATCAAGGTTTTACAGACGCAGTCGCTGCCAAAGCCTATGTCGATGAGCAAGGCGCGCCTATCGTTATCAAAGCAGATGGGCTTGCTGCAGGTAAAGGCGTCATCGTTGCTGAAACGATCGAACAAGCACATGAAGCTATCGACGATATGCTAGCGGACAACAAGTTCGGTGATGCTGGCAGTCGCGTGGTTATCGAGCAGTTCTTACAGGGTGAAGAAGCCAGCTTTATCTGTATGATTGATGGTGATAACATCTTGCCAATGGCAACCAGCCAAGATCACAAACGTGCTTTTGAAGGTGATACTGGTCCAAACACTGGCGGCATGGGTGCCTACTCCCCTGCTCCAGTTGTTACCAGCGATGTTCATAACAAAGTCATGCAGCAAGTGATTCAACCAGTAGTCGATGCCATGAAAAATGCGGGCCATCCATATACTGGTTTCTTGTACGCTGGTCTCATGATTGATAAGGCAGCTGATCCTTATGTCATCGAGTTTAACTGCCGTTTTGGTGATCCAGAAACGCAGCCTATCTTGATGCGCTTGCAGTCATCAATGGTCGATTTGGTCGCACAAGGTTTGGCAGGCCAACTGCCGAGTGAAGCAAAATGGGATGCGCGCCCTGCTCTAGGTATCGTTGTCGCATCAAAAGGCTACCCTGAAACTTCATCTAAAGGTGATGTGATTGCTGGCTTGCCAGAATTAGATCCTAACAACGACAAAGCTGTTAAAGTTTTTCATGCTGGTACGGCATTTTCTAACGATAATAATAAAGAAGTCATCACAAACGGCGGGCGTGTCTTATGTGTGACTGCTCTAGCCGATAGTATTTCTGATGCTCAGCAAGCAGCATTAGCAGTTACCGCTGCTATTAGCTTTGATGGTGCGCAGTATCGCCGTGATATTGGTCACCATGCCATCACTCGCGAAAACGCTTAGCAGCTAAAGCGTACTAAAAACATATTAGGCAATATTTTAGAGAATGCGAAAGTCTTGCTCAATATGTTTGATTAATAGTATTTCTGTATTTTATAGCTCTACATCACTATTTGACCTAGCATCATGCTAGGTCTTATTTTTTAGTATTTTTTTAATACTAATCTATTGGTTATAAATAGATTTTTCTAAGTTTTAATAGTCCGTGAACTTGCTAAAAAACCCTAACTATTTATCAATCATACTCAAACTAGTAAGCACCTATTTATCAATAGTTACCGCTAGATATTAGCTTACAAAGTAACTATCAATGGCCAGCTCAGGCTCATAAAACCAACGCGCTTTATATGATACAATTTTGTACCTGTGCATCACGTCTCCCTTGTATTGTAGGTTTCGAACCCGCAAATCAATACCAATTGGATGAATGATTATACTTATGGCAAATGATACGTCTAAACCTTTTAGCAACAAGCAGTCAATCGATAGCCTAAAAACCTCAGGGTTTGATCGTCGTATGTCGATTGCAAAAACTTCTTTGAATATTGGTCGTCGTTGGGCGGGTAATAGCGTGTCTGGTATGTTCTTAAATAAAGAAGCACGTACTGCACGTAATCAGGCATTTATGGAAACTCAGGCAAATTATCTGGCATCAGAGTTAGGTAAATTGAAAGGTTCGGTCGTCAAGATTGGTCAAATGCTAGCGATTTATGGTGAGCATATACTGCCGCCAGAGATTACGCGTGCTTTGCAAACCCTTAATGATGACACGGCGACATTGACTTGGCCGACGATTGAGCAAACATTACGCCAGTTACTGGGCAACAAACTAAACGAGCTAGACATTGATCCTGTCCCCATCGGAACTGCTTCTCTTGCTCAAGTTCACCGTGCGACCGTACTCGCCACTGGCGAACAAGTTGTGTTAAAAATTCAGTATCCGGGTGTGGCAGACGCTATCAACTCTGACCTTGCCTTGTTCAAAAGATTGTTAAAAGTAAGTAATATCGTTCCCCAAACACGCGCACTCGACGCTTGGTTTGAGGAAATACGTGACCTACTCCATCACGAAGTCGATTATGAAGCGGAAGCGGCTACGACGGAGCGTTTTTATGAGCGTTTAATTGATGATCCGCGCTATATCGTGCCTAAGATCAATCGCACTTATTCTAAAAAGCGTCTGCTATGTATGTCATACGAGCCAGGTATCACTGTGGTCTCGGAAGCACTGCAATTACTACCTCATGAACGCCGTAATGCCATTGGCCAAGCGGCCATAGAAATCATGATGCAAGAGATTTTTGTATGGGGTGAGATGCAAACAGATCCCAACTTTGGTAATTATTTAGTGCGTGTGAGCGAAAACGAAGAAGATATCGATAGATTGGTTTTGCTAGATTTTGGAGCGATTCGTCAGTTTGATGGTAACTTATTAACGATTGCCCGTGATCTACTACGCGCAGGATATCGTCATGATCAGCAAGCAATGAGCATTGCTATGAAAGGATATGACTTTTTCGATAGCATGAGCAATAAAGTACGTTCAGATATTGCTTCGTTATTTTTGCTTGCTACAGAGCCTTTTAGTGACCCTGAGAAAAACACCAATATCCCTAGCGAATGTTTGGATGAACAGAATCGTTATATTTGGGCCAACAGTAAACTACATTCACGCTTATCTACTACGGCGACACGCGCAATGCAGTCTTTTGAATTTAATCTACCACCAAAAGAATTTATGTTTATTAGCCGCAAGTTTATCGGTGCATATACCTTTTTAACTGTTCTAGATGCGCATACCAACTCTAACAGCCTCGTAAAACCTTATTTATAAACTGTGTAAATTTTGAGCCGTCTTCTAGTGACGGCTTTTATTGTTTTAGTTTTACTTGCTTAGGCTATTTTATATCTAATACTATTACCTTTATCGTAGAGCACTGACATAAGCCCTATATTTACTTAGGCTATTATTTTTCGCTTATAGCTCTTACCTGCCAATCATCAAATCTTGTCTTATACCACTTTGGCTTACGAATACTTAGCTCCCAACACACTTCTTGTCGGGCAAGATATTTCACTTCGAAATGTGTGCGCTGACTGGTCGCTGGTACTCGAGAACGTGTTGATGGTAGACACCACACTTTAGTTGCTTGGTATTCTGCATTGTCCATATAGGATTCGATATTAGTCACTAATATCACTTCTCCGCCCACCTGCAAGCGTGATAATAAAAACTCAAAAAAAGGCATATTCAGCCATTGCTGATTTGGATTGTGCTGTTCAGGATTGGGATAAAGAATGAAGATTTTAGCCAAGCTATTCGGTTTAATGGCATGCACTGTCCATGCAATCGCATCCGCATGAATCGCATCTAGGTTTGATAGATTTTGTAAAGTGGCTAATTTTGAGAATGCTTCAAATTTATTACGCGTGCGTTCAATGGCTATCAGATGCTTGTCAGGATTTTGTGCGGCAAAGCTAAGTGCATGCTTACCCTTCCCTGCCCCAATCTCTAGCATTAACGGTTTTTCATTTTTATTGTCATTAATAATATTTGGAATAATAAAGTCACGCGGTGCTGACAGTTTTTGTGGTTGAAAGGCACGCTCTTGCTGATGCGTGAGATCAATATTGTCGGTCATCTACTATCCTTAAAGCATTTGTCTTTTGTCATTATTCGGCCCCATGCTATTATATAGTCAATCCAATTGAATAGTAATACAGCGATAGCAAGTACGCCTCGTTTAGTCGTAATTTAAATGACGGATGCGTTTTATGCTTGTGCTGTATGCAACCAATACTAATAACATTTAGGACATTGCTCTTTTCTTATGACTGACTCTACTGCAAATACGCCCCCAAAGACCTACCCTTGCCCACGTTGCGGTACCCAGACGGCCTGGCAAGACAATAAATATAAGCCGTTTTGTAGCAGTCGCTGCAAGCTGATCGACTTAGGTGCTTGGGCAAACGAAGATTACACCTTACCTGCAGAAACCACGCCTTTTTCTGACGAGCTATAACCCACACTTTTACTCAATTATTATACCAAGGATGCTTTACATGTCTGCTACTTACCTGATGCCCACTTATAATCGTCAACCAATCAGCTTTACACGCGGTGCAGGCAGTTGGCTCTATACCAAAGATGACACGCCTTACTTAGATGCCTTAACTGGTATCGCGGTATGCGGCTTAGGACACTGTCATCCACAAGTCACTGACGCGATTCAGCAACAAGCAGGTACGTTAATTCATACGAGCAACTTGTTTGGCATTGATTGGCAAGAGCGTGCTGGAGAGATACTATGTACCGCCGCCCAAATGGACAGCGTGTTTTTTGCCAATAGCGGCGCCGAAGCCAATGAAGCTGCATTAAAACTGGCACGTTTATACGCGTACAAACAAGGTTTTAAACGTCCAAAAATTATCGTAATGGAGCAATCGTTCCATGGTCGTACGTTATTATCTTTGTCAGCTACTGCAAATCCAAAAGCACGTGAAGGATTTTATACGCTAGATGAGGACTTTATTCGTGTGCCATTTGGCGATATCGCTGCCGTCAAACAAGCTGCTCAAGAACATGATGATATCTGCGCTATCTTTGTAGAGCCGATCCAAGGCGAAGGTGGCCTAAACACTGCAGCTAATGGCTTTACTTATCTTGAAGAGCTGCAAGCGGAATGTGACGCTCATAACTGGCTATTTATGCTGGATGAAGTGCAAACAGGTAATGGCCGTACGGGTAGATATTTTGCTTATCAACATAGCAATGCTCGCCCTGATGTGTTGACGACAGCCAAAGGTCTGGGTAATGGTTTCCCAGTTGGTGCGTGCATGGTACGTGGCCGTGCCAATGGTCTGTTTGGCGCTGGTAGCCACGGCTCTACTTATGGTGGTACACCATTGGCCAGCCGTGTGGTACATAGCGTATATGACGTGCTAGCAAATAGTAATATCATGGAAAACGCAGTGACTGAGGGTTTATTCATTAGAGAAAGTATCGTTGATACATTTGGTCAACATGGCGTTAGCAGTCGCGGTGCAGGTATGATGATTGGTATCGCGCTACCTGAAGATATGGATTGTAACCAACTGGTAGATCGTGCCCGTGATGAGCAAAAGCTGATCATCAATGTGACGGGTGGTCATGTTGTACGTTTGCTGCCACCACTTAACATGAGCCGTGATGAAAGCACACAAGTCGCTGAGCGTTTAATCAATCTATTGAAGCCATCATTTTAAAGCATGCTTCAACGTTAATAATAGACAACAAAAAAGCCTATAGATGATTCATTATCTATAGGCTTTTTGCTAACTGCTAACTAAAAACGTTTCGTGCGTAGTGAGAACAACATTTAATTTGCATGAAAGTATTTTTTTAGTACTTCTAGACAACGAGTGATTTTGGCTGGCTGTTGGTCGCGATTTAAAGTGACCGCATATAGCACAAAGCTTGGTAACTGATAGCCAGTCAACACCTCTACCAACTCTCCGCTCTCAAGCTCTTTTTTGATGTCCATTTCCATCATTCTAACCAGACCATGACCTTCTTTTGCTAAGGTTGTCGCCATAAAAACATTGTTGGTGTAGATACGTGAGTTCATTTTTACACGCGTTTTTTTGTTGGTCTCTGTCTGAATCATGTCGATCTGATTGGCATCTTTCATGATTTCAATACAGATTAATTGATGGTCAGCCAATTCTTTAGGCGTATTTAGCTTAGGATGCTGACGCAAGTACTGAGGTGAAGCAACGAGTAATTGGCGCACATCTGTGAGCGGATGGCTGCTTAGGCTTGCGTCATTAATCGATGGGCTCATGCGAATAGCAATATCAATACGCTCATCAATCATATCAATATAATGATTGTCAGCTAGATAAGTGACACTTAGATCATCATGTGCCGCCATCCAAGTAGAGAGTGCTGGCAGTATATGATTAACACCAAGCTCAGGAGTGGTCGATACACGCAAGCTACCTGCTAGCTCATCACGCAATTGATTAACTTTGATACGTCCTTGCTCCGCTGCACTGACGACATCTTTTGCCGCTTCGTAAAAGCTCTCACCAGCTTCTGTTAAGCTTAGCTTACGAGTTGAGCGATGTAGCAATACCACGCCAAGCTCGTTCTCTAATGAACGAATTTGCTGACTGACTGCACTGGTTGTAATACCTAGCTCACGTGCTGAGCCACTAAAAGAGCCATGTCCGACCACACTGGCGAACACAGCCATACCGCGTAAATTATCCAACATATTCTCACCTAAACGTCATTTCAGTTTTTAATATAACTTAACCATTATAACGACTTTGGATTCATTTTATCGTTATCAAATGGTTCTCTCTTGTTTGATAAATATATTTTGACTCGTAATAAAAACAAAAATATCAAGGTGATATATTGCTATCACCTTGATATTTAATATAAAACTACGTTCAATACCCCACTCTCAACTTGAAATAAGCAAATCAAACTGAAGAGGCGGATTACCAAGTTTTTTGTTGAGTACAAAGCAT
>NZ_JADQAN010000009.1:0-125853 GCF_022129425.1 Psychrobacter sp. Ps1
CTATGATCTTAGAATGAAGCTGTTCGCCGGTCTTGTTAATTTCGAGCTTAGCTTATGACTTTTGCAAGAGGTCTATTTAATATTGACATCATAAAGACGGCTACCGTATTACTGCGGTAGCCGTTTTTTTATTGCTATAATTCATCAACAAAGCACACACCGTTTTTTGTTAGTATGATTATTTACAGTAAATCAGCTTTAACGAACCTATTGAATTTATAACAAGATAACAAGTATAAAAAGGACACACTATGGAACTGTTTGATGAACCGACAACCAAGACTCCAGAACAAAAACAGGCGATTTTAGACAATGTCCGTTTACCAGAAGATTGGAAAACAGCGTTAGCAGATGAGCTAACATCTGAGAATATGGACAATCTACGCGCGTTCTTAAAAGAGGCGTATCAGTCGGATGATAGTATCTATCCGCCTGCACCACTGATGTTCAATGCGCTTAATCTTACGCCGTTATCACAAGTCAAAGTGGTAATCTTGGGCCAAGATCCTTATCATCGTCCAGGTCAGGCTATGGGATTATCATTTTCTGTTCCTAAAGCCATTCCTAAGCCACCATCACTAAATAACTTGCTCAAAGAAATGGCAGATGACATTGGTATTCGCCCTTCAGCGCATGGTGATTTGACATACTGGGCGCAGCAAGGCGTTTTACTGCTTAATAGCTCACTAACTGTACGAGAGGGCGAGCCAAACAGTCATCAGAATAAAGGTTGGGAGCAGTTTACTGATGCTGTCATCGATGCCGTCAATGAACAGACAAAGCATACCGTGTTTATTTTATGGGGTAGTAAAGCCCAGAAGAAAGGTAAGTATATCGATACCGATAAGCATTTGATTCTGACAGCGGTACATCCATCACCACTGGCGGCAAACCGTGGCGGCTTCTTTGGCACCAAACCTTTTTCTAAAACAAATGACTACTTGGTGCAGTATGGCCAAACTCCAATTGACTGGCAATTACCACAATAAATGCAAAATATACAGAATATAAGCTTAATGCCATATCAACCTTTAGATATTCAGGTCAGCACCTTTTGGTTAGCTGAAGATGTTATATGGATGCAACAAGCAATCCAACTTGCTAAGCAAGGTGCTGAGCGAGGAGAGGTACCCGTAGGTGCGGTATTGGTACATGATCAGCAGATTATCGGCCAAGGGTTTAATCAACCTATTAGTAGCCATGATGCTACTGCGCATGCAGAGATAGTTGCATTAAGAGACGCTTGTACGCGTTTAGAAAACTATCGACTGCCGCTCCAGACTACTCTATATGTTACTTTAGAGCCTTGTACGATGTGTATCGGTGCTTTAATCCATGCGCGTGTAAACAAGTTGGTGTACGCAGCGAGTGAACCGCGTGCTGGGATGGTTGGTAGTCAAATGGACTTATCATTACAACCTTTCTATAATCACAGTATCCAAGCCTATAGTGGGTTATGTAGCAAGCATAGTAGCCAAATACTCAAGACATTTTTTCGTGAGCGTAGGCAAGCGGCAAAAAAGAACAAGGCCACTATGTAAACTCAAAATACTAATAAACAAGATATCCGTCTTGGTGCTAGTGGTCACGATGATTTTTTGCTATAATATTGCCCTATTTGATAGCACCCATCTTAATGGGCTATTAAAGACTTAACATACGAATAAATATTGTTTTATTAATGATATACGATAAGCGATATAAGTAACGCATATTATTGAGTAAGTATTATGACTAGTTCTACACCTGATAATGTTTTACTCAATACAGAGGATAGCCATACCTCATCAGTGCGCTACCCTGTTATTTGTATCGATGGTCCTAGTGGCGCTGGTAAAGGCACTGTCACGTGGCGTCTAGCACAAGTGTTAGGCTATCAGTTATTAGATTCTGGTGCGCTTTATAGAATTGTTGGGCTAAAAGCCTTTGAAGCGGGTTTGATTAGCGCAGATGCCAGCCAGCCAATTGACGAAGATGCTGTATTAGCATTGACTGAAAGCTTGAAGATAGCGTTTGTACCGAACAATGACTCAGGACGTGTAGACATTATTGTTAATGGACAAGCAGTAGGTGAGCAAGTACGCAATGAAACGGTTGGAGGCTATGCATCACAGATAGCTGTTTTTCCACAGGTTCGTCAAGCATTGCTCAAGTTACAACAAGATATGGCCACTCGTTCAGGTTTGGTTGCTGATGGTCGCGATATGGGTACGGTTGTTTTCCCAGATGCTGATGTTAAGGTGTTTTTGACGGCCAGTGCTGAAGCGCGTGCAGAGCGCCGTGTGACTCAGTTATTGAACGCTGGTCAAACAGCAGATTTTGAAGCGATTTTAGCGACGATAAAAGAGCGTGATGACCGTGATGAAAATCGTAGTACAGCGCCGTCAAAGCCTGCGGCAGATGCCCTATTACTTGATAGTTCAGCACTGAATGCCGATGCAGTATATGAGCAGGTCAAAAAACATTGCCAAGATAAAGGTGTGTTTTTCACCAGTTAGTTATTTAATAGCTAGTAAAAACAACATATTAAGTACCAAAAAGTTTCCTATTAATCATTGTTTTAGTATAAAATAATACGGTTAAGTTAAATTTTATTGAAGCCATAAGAAAAACTTAGTTTATTCAAGATATTGCATTCGATATAAGACAGTTGTTGTTAGTCAGTTTTAATTACGATGAGCTCACTATCAACAAACGTTTTTTTATATGATTGTATGGGATATAAAACCAGTATTTCGTTCTATACAATCATAAATTTGATCCGTACTGTGCTGGACAGGATACGGCTATACAAAGGTAGACATAATGGAATCATTTGCTGAACTATTTGAAGCGAGCATTGAAGAGCAGGGCCTAGATATCGAGCGTGGCTCGGTTATTACAGGTGCTGTTGTGGCCATCGATAGCGATTGGATCACAGTAGATACTGGTCTTAAATCTGAAGGTATCGTCGCTCGTGAAGAGTTTTTAAGCGAAGAAGGCGAACTTGAAGTTGAAGTTGGCGATAGCGTTGATGTCGTAGTTGAAGCGGTTGATAACGGCATGGGTCAAACCTTGCTGTCACGTGAGAAAGCTAAACGTGTTGAAACTTGGAACTTCCTTGAAAAAATCGCTGATAACGATGAAATCGTTAAAGGTATTATCTCAAGCAAAGTTAAAGGCGGTTTCACTGTAGATATCGGTTCAGTACGCGCGTTCTTACCAGGTTCATTGGTAGATGTACGTCCTATCCGTGATACAACGCATCTTGAAGGCAAAGAGCTAGAATTCAAAGTCATCAAACTTGACCAGAAGCGCAACAACGTTGTTGTTAGCCGTCGTGCAGTTATGGAAGCTGAAAACTCAGCTGAGCGCGAAGAGCTATTGAACAAGCTTGAAGAAGGCATCGAGATCGAAGGTATCGTTAAGAACCTTACTGATTACGGCGCGTTCGTTGATCTAGGTGGTATCGATGGTCTATTGCACATCACTGACATGGCATGGCGCCGTATCAAGCATCCATCTGAAGTTGTTGAAGTTGGCCAAGACCTAAAAGTTAAAGTATTGAAGTTTGACCGTGAACGCAACCGCGTTAGCCTAGGTCTAAAACAACTTGGTACTGATCCTTGGGATAACGTTGGCGGCACTTACCCAGTAGGTAGTGTTGTAAAAGCTCGCGTAACCAACTTGACTGACTATGGTTGTTTCGCTGAGATTTCTGAAGGTATCGAAGGTCTAGTACACGTATCAGAAATGGATCATACCAACAAAAACATCCACCCATCTAAAGTTGTTCAAGTGGGCGATGAAGTTGAAGTAATGATTCTTGATATTGATGAAGAACGTCGTCGTATCAGCCTAGGTATCAAGCAAACTCTAGCTAACCCATGGGATGAGTTTGATAAGAAACATGAGCGCGGTGATAAAATCACTGGTACTATCAAATCAATCACTGACTTCGGTATCTTTATCGGTCTAGACGGCGGTATTGATGGTCTTGTTCATCTATCTGATATCTCTTGGAACGAAACTGGCGAAGATGCTATCCGTAACTACAACAAAGGCGACACCGTTGAAGCAATGGTATTGTCTGTAGATGCAGAAGCTAACCGTATCAGCCTAGGCGTGAAGCAGTTAAGCTCTGATCCATTCAACGAATACCTAGTCAACAATGACCGTGGTGCTATCGTTAATGGTAAAGTAAAAGAAGTAGACGCTAAAGGCGCTACTATCGAACTTGCTGATGAAGTTGAAGCTTATCTACGTGCTTCTGAAATCCAACGTGACCGCGTTGAAGATGCAACTAAGCATCTGACTGTTGGTGATGACGTTGAAGCGAAAATCATCAGTGTTGATCGTAAAACACGCAACATCAACTTGTCTATCAAAGCGAAAGACGAAGCTGAAGAGCGTCAAGCGATTAAAGATCTTGGTAGCACGAACACTACTGCTGCTCCAGGTTCTGATGCACAGCCAAAAACTATTGGTGATTTGATCAAAGAGCAAATGCAGTAAGCTGCAAATTATTAATATAAAAGTGATATAAAAAAAGCGACTTCGGTCGCTTTTTTTTATGATTAGATTTTATTAACACAGTTAGTAATAGAGGTTTTTAGCCAAATGGGCAAACTCTTATTCCCATTTACGCTAATATCCGCTATCATTTGCACCATTGAGTAACGAGATGATAGTTATAAGCTTTTTGTAGTCATAATGCGATTTTGAAAGTTATTTTTGAAAAATTCAGTATATATAGTTCAATTATATAAACGCATTTATGTACTATAGAGCGTTGACTTATCATCAGCTTATCCATCAATCAACAAGGCAAGCGTAATAATGCAGCAAGCGATTAACAAATCCGAATTTATTAGTAATTTGAGTGCAAACTGTGACAACATGGCAGATACCGTGGTTGATGACGCAGTGCGTGAAATCTTAAACTTGATGACCCATACTTTAGCCAATGATGGCCGAGTCGAAGTTCGCGGATTCGGTAGTTTTTGTCTACATCATCGCCGTGCCCGTATGGGACGTAATCCTAAGACAGGTGAAAGCGTACCTGTACCGGCTAAAGCGATTCCACATTTTAAGCCAGGTAAGGCTTTACGCGAAGCAGTAAACGATACGGTAGCAAACGGTTAATTAAACCAGCACTGGCTATCTAACCGTCAAAATTTATTATTCCAAACTGAGGTAACTGTCTCATGCGCTTTCTACTATTTGTATTGCTATTCTTGAGCTTTGCCTATTCACTTGGTTTGGTATTAGCAAATAATACTGAGGTCGGAGTCAACCTACTGTTTTCACAAGCACCTACGATGAATCTAGGGTTGCTACTTATTTTGTGTTTGATGCTAGGTATTGTTATTGGTATTTTACTGGCATTGCTTATCTTTCGTGTGCTACAGAATAAGTGGGAAATCTCACGTCTGCAAAAAGCAAACGCAAACCTGCAAGAGCAATTGGCTCAAGCCAACACAGTTATCGATCGTCAAGCAAGCGCGCCAACAGTAGATGAAGCTGTTTATGGTGCTTCTGCTGCCAATGTGCAAAACAGTGACGCAACTAGCCTAACTGAAGGCTCTACTCTGTCCAAGCGTAGACGAGATTAAGTCGTTAAGTGATTTTTTATGTGATCTGCTAGGTGATAGCTTAACGATCGCAGTACTGACCTCAAATATAATACTTTGATAACTTCAAAATATATGGTAAAACCATGAATAATGTAATTAACTCTCCAGTTGTCGTCGCTCTAGACAATATGACGGTAGAGGCGTCTCTAGCGCTAGCTGACCAGTTAGATCCATCTCAATGTCGATTGAAAGTCGGTAAAGAGCTGTTTACCCGTTGTGGTCCTGATATCATCAAGGCACTGCATCAACGTGATTTTGAAGTGTTCTTAGACTTAAAATTCCATGACATTCCTAATACTACTGCCCAAGCAGTATTGGCTGCCGCTGAGCTTGGTGTCTGGATGGTGAATGTCCATGCTAGCGCAGGTCTGGAAGCCATGTCGTTGGCAAAACAGCGCTTGCTAGATAGAGATCTTGATACCTTACTTATCGCAGTCACCGTACTGACTTCTATGGATAATGAAGCGTTGATGCAAACAGGAATCACTGATAGCTTAGATACCCAAGTGAGCCGACTAGCACAACTGACTAAGCAAGCTGGACTTGATGGGGTGGTGTGCTCGGCTCAAGAAGCAAAGGCACTCAAAGCATTATGTGGTCAAGACTTCAAACTGGTAACGCCTGGTATTCGCTTAGCTGAAGACAATGCAGATGATCAAAAACGTATCTGTACACCAAGTCAGGCGCTAATAGACGGTTCTGATTATTTAGTCATTGGTCGTTCGATCACTCAAGCTTCAGATCCTGCTGCTAAACTACAGACAATACTTCAAAGTATTTAAGTTTGAATAGACGTTAAGAAAAAGAGACAGCCTAAATGGCTGTCTTTTTACTTTTTGATGGCAAAGAAAAAGCTGCTACACTACTTAAATTTATTCTTACAACCTTTATAAAATATAATAACTATATTAAAAACGCTGATTTAGCTAAATATCAGTAGTACTGCTATGAGCGTTTATCGCTAATTAGATTTTTAATAATAACGCCACTAAATGATGTTGAATAATATGAAATTACAGATATTGAGTGACTTACATATTGATAGTTATGCACGTCAATCGCACCCCGTTGGACATATTCCTAAAACTGATGCAGACCTAGTATTGGTAGCAGGAGATACTGCTAATAGCGACAAAGGTATGCCGTGGTTGCAAGAACAAGCGGCGCGCTTAGAAGCTCCCCTGATTACTATCGCTGGTAATCATGAATACTTTAATGAAGACGTATTGAGCTTTGACCGTAAACTGGCAACTTGGGATAACTATGATACTGCGTCTAAGAAAGGTGTTCGCGTATTACAATGTCAGCATATCGATATCGGTGATATACGCCTTTTAGGTTGTACGCTTTGGACTGATTATAAGTATCATGCTAACGAAGACACCATGGTCGCTGCTAGGCATTTTATGCGTGATTACAAGCAGATTTACGCAGGAAACGAACTGTTTTCACCTGAAGTATCTATGCAGATTCATGCTGAGCATCGTCAGTGGCTACAGCAAGCTTTGATCGAATCTTATAAACTTGGTAAAAAAACTGTGGTAATGAGTCATCATAGCGTCAGTGCATTATCGGTGTCTGAAAAATATGCCAATCTACCGAGTAATGCGGCTTTCGTTAGTGATTTATCGGGATGGATGCACGAAGACTGGGCACCGATGCTATGGGTACACGGACATACTCATGAAGCATTTGATTATAAAATTGGTAATACGCGAGTGATTGTCAATCCACGAGCCTATCCAAACGAGGTTAGCAGTACGGCATTAGAGTTTGCATGGGACAAAGTTATTGATATTGGCTAGGACCGTGTGTAAATAACGGGCAAACCTCCATTTATTTTAGGTATCGACTCTTTTGAATAAAGCGTTTTTTTTAAAGAGTGCAGAGTATTTATAAGATATATTGCAACTAGATTTGTCTGTGGTTCATTCCTGATAAGAAATCTGCTAGGCTTGCTATCATGAGTAAATATCTAAATAACACCCTGTCCAAAATATCTGCTGACAAGCTTGCGAGTCACACCCCAAGCGCGCCTGCACCTTCGCACCTACCAGATAGTATGATCTCCTCTGTCAGCTTATTGCCTGAAAATAAGCGGTTGATTCTATTTACTAGGCACTCTTTACGCGAGCGTTCTGATGGTAATGGTTTTGCTAGCTATCAGTTACCGTTGACTCCTAAAGGCCGTATACTGGCAAAGTCTTGGGGTCGTTGGTTATCAGGTCATCTACCATATTCGCTCGACGTCGATAGTATCTCTAGCCCTATCGGGCGTTGTATCGATACCGCGCAGCTGATGCAAGAGGGTGCAGGACTACGGCGTGACATTACGCATCAATCATTGTTAGTTGAGCCTGGTAGCCTCGTCACCGAGCCTGAAATAGCCAATCCTGTGTTCAAAGAAATTGGCGTCCTAAACTTTATTAATCGCTTTTTACAAGGCAATCTGGAAGGGACTAAGAATACCTATCAAGGCGGTTTGGATATTCTGTCGCTTTTTTACCAGAATCAGCCGCAACATGGCCATCTGATGCTCGCTGTGAGTCATGACACGTTGCTATCTGCGTTCTTAGCAGTTATGTTCGATGTAGTAGAGATTGATTGGAATGATTGGCCAAAAATGATGGAAGGCGTATTTTTATGGTTTGATGATAAGCCATTTGATCAAGCGAGCGCCCATTTTATTTGGCGGGGTCAAGCATATACTCGGCCGATTAGTTCATTGTTAGATGGTTACCGTGCAGCTGGCTACCATCCTAGCAAGTTGCTATTGCCGCCAGAAGTGCAGTGGAATTGATGTTTTATTCAAACATTGAGACGATTTCGTAGGGAAGCTGTTCATTGAATACGTTTTGAATAGGCATAAAAAAACCTTGCCACGGTATTAGAACCAGTGACAAGGTTTTAGTCATTACGCTATAAAAGCGAAATGCGGTCTAACCAATACAAATCTTAAGCTTGTAGGCCTTTGATTGTTTTGTTTAGGCGGCTCTTACGACGAGCAGCTTTATTCTTATGAATAATACCTTTGTCAGCCATACGATCAAGAACTGGTACCGCTTTTTTGTAAGCTTCGGTAGCCGCGTCATAATCTTTAGCTGCGATAGCCGCATCAACACGTTTTAAGTAAGTACGAACCATAGAGCGTTGTGACGCAGAGTTCTGACGACGTTTGGTGTTTTGACGGGCGCGTTTACGAGCTTGTGCAGTATTAGCCACGCGTATCTCCTTGATAAAGATAGATAAAAATATGAATGTTGATTGCAATAATGGGTTTAACAATCATCGGTGACGAGCAGCCGTCTCGTCAAATATGATGTCGATGTCTGATATTAAAGTATCTAATATAAATAGAGCATCGTAAGCGTCAGAGCTGTTTGGAATAATTAAACAGCGTTGACGTGTAAAGCCGATTATCTTAGCAAATTATTGAACTAAGGACAATATATTTGATGATTAATGCTCAAAGAAGTTACGCAATATCATCGAATTTGGGTCATTCTAGTAACTAAATCAGTAGTAAGCGCTGATAGACGTAGAGGGTTGATAAAATCTCTTACAATATATCCTATATAATAGCGTCAGTTATTGAGGAATTTAGGTATGATATTCTAACGATAGACCTTGATATAGGTATTTTCTCATCAATATAGTTCATCTAATGTTATATAAGTGGATAGGATATGCAGCGAAAAGCAATTGTGATTGGCGCAACGGGGTTAGTAGGGCAGCATTTGGTAAAGCAACTGAGTGAGCTTTATGACACATTGATTGTGATTGCTCGTCGTCCGCCACGCTACATTAATGCCAGCATGCGTTTTTATCAAATCAATGATTTTGATAATCTCTCTGAAGTGTTTGCAAGTGTCGGTGCCGATCGAACCACGGATGCTTTTAGTTGTTTGGGTACGACAAAAAAGCAGGCTGGTAGCGATGAGGCTTTTCGCAAGGTAGATCGAGACTATAATGTAAATTTTGCCAAGTTATGTCGTGATAAAGGGGTAGAGAATTTCTTTTTACTCTCCTCAATGAATGCGGATATTGACAGTCGTTTTTTATACAATCGAGTCAAGGCTGAGACAGAGCAGGCTGTTATGGCATTAGATTTTGGACAATTGGTCGTCTTCCGTCCGTCACTATTGCTTGGTAAGCATAAAGGTCGTCCGCTTGAAAGCATTGGTCAAAAAGCCTTTAAACTCATCTCGCCGCTCGTGTCAGAGTCGCTATCGCTACACCCTATTTCTGCTAAACGCGTTGCCAGTGCTATGGCCATGAGTGCTCATGATATCTATCATCGTAGTAAATATCGTACTGAACCTCAAATCAAGCGTACGGATATTATCGAAAATAAGCAGATGCTAGCGATGACCCGGGTCAAAAAATAAAAGAACAGTTTTTCTAGTGACAGACTCAGTCTCAAAACTGGAAAGTTACAGATATCGATTGTTAATTGCATTGGGACAAGATTGCATTAGAACAAAAATACAAAAATACAAAAATACAAAAATACAAAACACAATAACTATTATCAAAGCATCAATAAGTATTGAAAAACCAGTCAGTTGAATCACTAAAACAAGGAGCAGGAGCAATGTCAGAATCGATACAAATGGATAGAGGGAATTTTGTCACTTGTGATCTATTGGATGCCAATCCTGAGTCGCAAGTATGCTTGCCAAATATCGAAAGTAAGTCATTCCGTCAGTTTGGTGCAAAAGATAGGTTCTGCGGTGAAATCGTGACGGTTAAGTGTTTTGAAGACAATAGCCGTGTTAAATCTCTATTGAATAGCGATGGTAAAGACAAAGAAGGCAATGGCAAAGTGTTGGTCGTTGATGGCGGTGGATCTATGCGCTGTGCACTACTAGGCGATATGATTGCACAATCAGCTATCGATAATGGCTGGGCTGGGGTTATTGTATATGGTTGTGTCCGCGATGTTGATGACATGGCAGAGATGGATCTTGGCGTGATGGCGCTTGGGTGTATCCCGCGCAAATCAACTCGCCGTGATGAAGGTCAAACGGATATCGAAATCAGCTTCGGTGACTTAACGTTGAACTCAGGTATGTTTGTTTATGCTGATAATAATGGCATCATCGCTAGCGATAAACCACTTATCAGCTGAAGTTTTAGGCTTGGCTTGATTAGCAAAAGCGAAAACCTCAGCTGATAAGTTGGGGTTTTTTGTTATGTAACGACAGTTAAAGCGCAATAATCGTTGTTAACCCTCAATCATTAATGGGTAAACTCTTAAGTGACAAACCGTTACGGCATAAGTTTTGGTAATTGCTCAAATATTCGTATAATAGCTTTCTGACTCCTTAACTTTGATCCTATTCTTTATGCCTATTACTGCTTTGACTGACGCGTTTGACCCTATTAACCAGCAGTTGTTTCCTATCCAAAATGCCGAGCGGCGTTGGCTAGCGCCTGTCCATGGTGCGGTCAGCAGTTTATGGTTGGCAAGCTTGGTGCAAACGCCTATGTGGAATGTTGCCGAGCGCCTAAAAGTTGTGGTGGCACGTGACCAGAACCAACTTAATCAGATAGAGACTGAGCTGGCATTTTGCGGAGTCGATGCTTATGTGTTCCCTGACTGGGAGACACTGACTTATGATGAGCTATCTCCGCATCAAGACATCGTCAGTGAACGTATCAATCTGTTGACAGATATGCCAAAAACGGGCGTGCTGCTTATTTCAATACAAGCCCTCATGCATCGCGTCGCACCGCCAAGCTGGTTGATTGGACAGCATTTTGATTTGAGTGTTGGCGATCGTTTTGATATCAATACCCAACGTGGGCTATTGGCAAAAGCAGGTTATCGCGCGGTTGAAAATGTCTTTGAACCAGGTGAGTTTGCAGTACGTGGCAGTATTATTGATATTTTTGCCATGGGTCAACCTTTTCCGCTACGTTTAGACTTGTTCGATGATGAAATCGAAACGATTCGCTTTTTTCATCCTCAAACGCAGCGTACATTGACCCCTGACGACCTTAAGGCGATGTTAACGGGCAATGATACCAGTATGGCAAAAGAGTCATTGTCACTGCTGCACAAAATGCCAGATATCTCTAAACCTATCGACCAATTTCAAATATTACCAGCAAAAGAGTTCCCGCTCGATGAAGGGCGTGAGACGTTCCGCACAAACTTTGCTGCAATGTTCCCTAATACCAGTAGCCGCAAGTCTGAGCTACATAAAGACGTGATGGCAGGAATTGCTAGTAGCGGATTAGAGTATTATCAGCCGCTATTTTTTAATTTGAAAGACTGGAAGGCGGAGAGTAGCTTATTTTCCTATTTACCAAGCGATGCGTTGTTTATCACCGATGAATTAATCAATGAAAAACAAGCTGATTACTGGTCACAAATTCAGCGCCGCTACGAAGAGCGTCGCCATGACATTGACAAGCCTATCGTAGAGCCAGCAATGCTGTATCTATTATCTAATGCGCTTAATGAACAGCTAAACCAATATCCACGAGTAATATTAAGTGCTCGTGATGAACTGGCTACGATGAATGATGTGGAAGCACCAGAAAGTACAGATGCTTCTCAGCCGCAACTACCATTGGTGAGTGTCACTAAACAACAAGGACTGGTGACATTAAGTGCTGAAGAGCCGCCACAATTAGCAGTCAATCATCAAAAGTCTGAACCATTATCCGAATTGCTCGACTTCTTGGATACGCAATCAAAGACTTCAACACCCGTACTGATCGTTGCAGAAACCGCAGGCCGTCGCGAGATTCTCATTGAACTGTTCAAAGGCAAGATTGATATCAAGGCGTACGATAGCTTTGAGGCATTTTTAGCCGCAGATAAAACCAGCGCTATTAATAACAGTCATCTACCACATGTCGGTCTGACCGTAGCGCCAATTGAGCGCGGTGTCTATGTGCCTGAGCGCTTGGTGTTGATTAGTGAGACGCAGCTGTTTGGTCGTCAAGTTTTACAGACACGCCGTCGTCGCCAAAGCGGGGTATCAGAAGAATTCTTGGTTAAGAGCGTCACTGAAATAACAGATGGTAGTCCAGTAGTGCATATCGAGCATGGTATCGGTCGTTATAATGGCTTGATTACCTTAGATGTGGGCGATGGTGAGCAAGAGTTTATCCATTTAAAGTATTCTGATGATGCCAGCATCTATGTACCAGTCGCCAATCTGCAAATGATTAGTCGTTATAGTGGCGGCGATCCAGCCTTAGCACCACTTCATAAGATTGGTAGTGGCAAATGGGACCGAGCCAAGCAAAAAGCATTGGAGCAAATTCATGACGTCGCTGCTGAACTACTCAATATGCAGGCAAGACGTGAGGCCAAAGTTGGCATTCATTTCAAGATAGACCCATCGCAGTATGAGCTATTTGCCAGTCAGTTTGCCTTTGAAGAAACCGCCGACCAAGCCAATGCCATTCATGCGGTAATGGAAGACATGAGACAAAACCAGCCGATGGATCGTCTTATTTGTGGCGACGTTGGTTTTGGTAAAACAGAAGTTGCGATGCGAGCCGCCTTTATTGCCGTTAGTGCTGGTTATCAGGTTGCCGTACTGGTGCCTACCACATTACTTGCCGGTCAGCATGAAGACAATTTCCGCGATCGTTTTGCCGACTGGCCAGTCCGTATCGAGAGCTTATCGCGCTTTGGTGGCAAAAAACATCAAGAGATGGTATTGGCTGATTTGGCCGCTGGTAAAGTGGACATTGTCATTGGTACTCATAAACTGCTACAACCGGATGTGAAATTTGCCAACCTTGGCCTGATGATTGTTGATGAAGAGCATCGCTTTGGAGTACGTCATAAAGAACGTATCAAGGCCATTCAGACAGATGTGGATAGCATGTCTATGACGGCGACTCCGATCCCTAGAACGCTTAATATGGCGCTCTCAGGTATGCGCGATATGTCGATTATCGCCACGCCACCTGCTCGTCGTCTTGCCATCAAAACCTTTGTGATGCAAAAGACAGAAGCCCTGATGAAAGAAGCCATATTACGTGAGTTATTACGTGGTGGGCAGGTCTATCTGCTACACAATGATGTTGCCAGTATCGAGCGTATGGCAGAGACTATTCGTGACCTAGTGCCAGAAGCGCGAGTAGGAGTAGCTCATGGGCAAATGCAAGAGCGTCAGCTTGAGCAAATCATGCAACAGTTTTATCATAAAAAGTTCAACGTTTTGGTTTGCTCTACCATTATCGAGACAGGTATTGATGTGCCCAATGCCAATACGATCATCATTGAGCGTGCGGATAAGTTTGGTCTTGCGCAATTACATCAGCTGCGCGGCCGAGTAGGACGTAGTCATCATCAAGCGTATTGCTACTTACTAGTGCCTTCTCTGAAAGGCCTTAAAGGTGATGCCAAACGCCGTTTGCATGCGATCGAGCGTGCTAATACTTTAGGTGCAGGCTTTATGCTGGCAAGTGAAGATTTAGAGATTCGCGGCGCAGGTGAGATATTGGGTAAGCAGCAAAGTGGTAATATGCAGGCGATTGGTTTTAGCTTATACATGGATATGCTTGAGCGTGCGACTAAAGCCATTAAAGCTGGCAAGGAGCCTGACTTAAATACACCATTGTCGTTGACCAGTGAAATCAATCTACACAGCTCTGCCCTCATTCCAGAGGAATACCTACATGACGTGCATCAGCGCTTATTGTTCTACAAGCGTATTAGCAATACCGATGATAAAGAGGCATTGACGGATATTCGTACGGAGATGATAGACCGCTTTGGGGCATTGCCAGATCAAACCAAGCAATTATTCGCCATTCATGGATTACGTTTACAAGCAGAGCCGCTTAAAATCAATAAAATTGATGCCAACAGTAGTAGTATGACACTGGAGTTTGCGCCAGATACTCCAGTTGATGCGTTAGCGATTATTAAATTGATCCAATCAAATGGTCAGCATTATCGTATGAATGGCGCATCTGGTATCCGTTATCAAAATAGCGATAAACTGGCCACACCGCAACAGCGTGTGACGGTCATACAAGAGCTGCTGCGCTATTTTAGCGAGCACATGGTGACAGAGCCTGCTTAGTACATAGCTGGATATCAAGTAGGCTAGGTAGTCATACTAAGGCAATAAATTATGATGCTATTTTATCAACCCGATAACTGATAAAATAGCCAAACTAACTTTTTAACTTTCTGTATTTTATTTGCATTAAACAACAAGAGAACCGTCATTATGTTCCAACTTCATCATAAACTTGCTGCTGATAGTTTTTTAGTGGGGGATTTTCCATTATCCACTTGTCGTTTAATCAATGACTGCCAATTTCCTTGGCTGATATTAGTGCCACGTGTATCCGGTATCAAAGAGTTATATGAACTGTCTGAGGCAGACCAAACGCAGTTCTTACGAGAGTCCAGCTGGTTATCGAGCCAGTTAGCCAAAACCTTTCAAGCCGATAAAATGAATGTGGCCGCTCTTGGTAATCAAGTGCCACAGCTTCACTTTCATCATATTGTCCGTTATCAAAATGATATGCAATGGCCAAACCCAGTATGGGGTGTGCCAGCTGTGCCATATACTAAAGAAGTATTGGCGCAAATGCAGCAAACATTAATGATGGCATTACGTGGTCATCACCAAATGCCGTTTGACTGGCAAATGTAATTATCATTCTATCCTGCATTTAATAAGAATAGCTTGAACCTAAATTCTATATGCAAAAAGAGAGGCCAGATACTTAAATATATCTGGTCTCTCTTTTTATTTAAATGTGGATAAAAACTGTAAAACAGTGAATAAACTAGACAAAAGGTCGCCTTATAGTCATCAGTAACCTTGTTTAAACTTATTTCAAAAGTATAATATATTATTAAATATATCTTATGATAAATCGTCATAAGGACAAATAACGTACATATGTTAGTGTAGTATGCCTTTGTCTCTCAGATAGCTCACCTTATTTAAGTGAATCTCATATGACCTTCTCAGAGACATTCAAACCAAAGTCGCCGCTGAAAGATGCTGGAGTTTGTCGTTTCGATTATCCAGAAGTCTTCGTTTTAATAATGACGGTTGTTTTGCGTGCTATATATTACGACTTCCGTTCTATCTCAATGGCACTATTGGTTATTATTACATTGCCAAGTCTCCTGATCCTGATATATAACTACCGACGTCAGACCAGCTTTTGGACGTCTAATATAGTTATTATTCTATTATCGGTTGTCATTGGCTCCCTACAGTTTTGTATGATCATATCAATCAGCTTGGCTGTTTTGATTGGTATACGTATCATTCTTAGCCGGCCTGAGAACCAGCTCAAATTGCTTACAGTGGCACTGATAACGGCTATTGTTTTTTATTACGTGGGTACCATTCTAAGTAATGATGAATTGGACTGCGGTGACAGTTGGCTACCACCTACGGTGCTGGTAGCTAGTATGATTGTTGTCCTATGTCAGTTTCGACGTATGTATCAAGAATACATTGGTTATAAGACTTCTGCCCGCAAGGCAGGGGGACGTTTAAATACGATGGTATCAGTGATCAATAAACTGACTCGATTTGTGCCACCACAGATTTGGGAGCCTATTGTCAAATCGGATAGACCTGTTAGTGTCTCTAATAAACGTGCAAAAATAACTATTATGTTTTCAGATATCGTTGGCTTTACCGAGCTTTCTGACAGTCTAAGTTCTGATAATTTGGCAGATATTCTCAATACTTATATGCATTGCATGACGTCGATCGCTGATAAGCATGGTGCAGTGCTTGATAAGTTTATTGGTGATGGCATGGTATGTTTCTTTGGTGAACCGAATAGCCGCGGCTCGCGTCAAGATGCACTAGATTGTGTGGCGATGGCAATTGATATGCGCCGAGAAATGCGCACCTTACGCCAGAAATGGCGGTTGATGGGGTTTGAAGGCTTATATATACGTATTGGTATCACCACTGGCTACTGCCACGTTGGTAATTTTGGTAGTAATAGTCGATTAAGCTATACCATCATTGGCAAAGAAGCCAACCTAGCTTCTAGGCTTGAGTCCTGTGCGGGCAAAGATCAGATATTGGTCAGTGAAAGCACTTACGATTATATATGCCATAACTATGAATGTGAGCACGTTGCCGCATTTTGCTTGAAGGGTATTGATGAAAAGGTCGATGCATGGCAAGTACTTGACCCTAGTGCCAGTACAGGTCATCTGTCTAAATGGGTCGACCATACATTGCCTGGTTTCAATTTGCATTTGAATTTTAAAGATATGAAAGACAATGATTATCAAGATATTAGAGCTCGTTTAAATTTTGCACTGGAACGCATCGAGCAAGAGGAAGAAAAAGTAGTAAAGGACATAGCAGCAGAAAGTAAGCGTGAGGATGCCAATCGCAAATAAGCGTTTCAAGTTTGATATCTCAAAAGCATATATAGAAAAAGGCCAGCTATCACATAGCTGGCCTTTTTTAATCTTAACTAGAAAGTATCATCAGTGTTTAATGATTTTCTTTAGCATGATTGAGGGTATATTTAGGAACTTCGATGGTCAAGTCTTCATCATCAAGCATGACCTGACAAGATAAACGTGAATCAGGCTCTAGTCCCCAAGCACGATCAAGTAGATCAGCTTCGATATCATCCATCTCATCCAAACTGTTGAAACCCTTACGTACTACAACATGGCATGTAGTACAAGCTTTCGACATCTCACAGGCATGCTCGATTTTAATACCTTTTTCTAGTAGTGCTTTGCATAAGTTTTCACCAGCTTGCAACTCAACTTCTGCGCCTTCAGGGCAAATTTCGTGGTGGGGTAGTACGGTAACTTTTGGCATAAATTATCTGTCCGATGCTAATCAATTTAAAAAATATTAGAAGTTAGCTTAACGTGTCAGTTAAGCGATATATGTCGATGTATTTATTACCAGTCTTTGGCACTAGTACCGGCCATACTGGTCTTGACGCTTTGATTCATAATACGTGCAGCAAAGGCATCACTATGTGGCTTGAGCTGTGCTTGTTGTGCTTCAATAAGCGCTAAGTCATCAGTGCTGAGAGAGTTACGTAGCGCTTGTATATGCTCTGCTAGTGATTGTTGTTCTTCAGTAGAAAGCAACGCCACAAATTCGTTAAGTGCCGACTCTAGGGCAAGTACTTCACGTTCCGCTTCTACCTTTGTCTCAATTAAAGACCGCGCGTTTTTGTCTTCTTCTGCGTGTTTAAACCCTGCAACAAGCAACTGTTCTTTTTGCTCATCTGATAGACCATAAGAAGGCACAATCTCGATTTTGCTTTCTGTTTTGGTCGTAGTTTCTTGTGCACTGACAGTAAGCTGACCATTAGCATCAATACTAAAGGTAACTTCGATACGCGCAAACCCAGCTTTCATTGGCGGGATACCATACAGCTCAAAACGTCCCAGAGAACGACAGTTTTCTACCGTCTCGCGCTCACCTTGCACCACATGAATCACCATGCCTGTTTGACCATCTTGATAAGTGGTAAACACTTGACGTTTCTTCACAGGAATAGGTGTATTGCGTGGGATGAGCACTTCGACCAAACCGCCCATGGTTTCAAGACCTAATGATAATGGCGTCACGTCCAATAACAACAAATTGTTATCACTATCACCGTTAACCAATTGATGAGCGGTCTGAGCAGCACCTAAAGCAACGACTTCATCTGGATTCAGGCGGCAAAGGGGCTGCTTAGCGAAAAATTCAGTCACGACTTGCTGTACTGCAGGCATACGAGTCGAACCGCCCACTAAGATAACTTCATCTAGATCTGTAGTAGACAGCTTGGCATCGCGTAGGACTTGTTCGCACACGCTTAGCGTACGGCGACTAACAGGCTCTACAATCGTTAGCACATCTGTACGGCTTAATACACCTTGATAAGACTGACCATTGACAACCACATTGATGTCCACTTGCTCAGCGTCAGTCAATGCTTGTTTATAAGCCTTGGCTTGTTGAGCTAGTATTGATTTGTCATGCAGGCTTACGTCTTTTGGATCAATATTTAATTGTTTAATAATCCAATTGGTAATAAGACGATCGATATCATCGCCGCCCAATGCACTATTACCACCAGTTGCCAATACTTCAAAGACACCATCGGTAAGCTTTAAGATAGAGACGTCAAAAGTACCACCGCCCAAATCATAGATTAAGTAATAGCTTTCTTTTTTACTGTCTTCTGATGATTGGTCAAGCCCATAAGCGACTGCCGCCGCCGTTGGTTCATTGAGTAAACGCAGTACGTTGATACCCGCTGCTTGAGCGGCGTCTTTGGTTGCTTGGCGCTGTGCTTCATCAAAATAAGCGGGAACCGTAATCACGGCACCTTCAATGCTATCTGCAGGTAAGGCACTCACTGCACGTTGCTCAAGAGCGGCTAAGATACGCGCCGATACTGCAACAGGAGAAACTTCACCTTGAGCCGTGACAAAGGCGGGCATATCATCTTTATTACCAGACAACTCATAAGGATGAGAGAATTTGATATCAGCTTGACTACGACCCATAAAACGCTTAGCCGAGACGATCGTATTTTTTGGATCATCCGCTAAATGCGCTAGGGCGTCATAGCCAACCAATGGCGTGCCAGTTGCTGGATAATAGACAACAGACGGTAATAATGTATCTGTCGCTGACCCTGCCTCTAAGACTTGTGCCTTACCTGAACGGACCACAGCAACCAACGAGCGTGTAGTACCAAGGTCGATGCCCAAGCCAAATTTATGTTGGTGAGGTTGAGCGCTTTGATTGGGTTCAGCAATTTGCATTAAAGACATAAGGATAACTCAGAGATAAAATGAATAAGTGAAATGGAGCAAATATAGCATATGCAGTACGAGAGCTTAACGTCAGTAATCTCATTCCATGGAATAAGGATTCTGACAGTTTGATGCGCTTAGACTCAAAGATTATACGGTATCACGGTCACTATTTTAACCAAATATACAGAATTTAGCTTGTTAGTGAGGGCCATAACCACAGATGTTTAGACGTATAAGTCATCGTCATCTGAATGTGATGAATTTGCAACATCATCAAGCCCAGTCGTCACATCAGCATTTAGCTTAACTAAAAATTTCAGTTTCTGTGTCGCATCAATCGCTGTTTGCCAATCTTGATTTTGATAAGCATCATTAAAGCGCTCAGATTGATTTGTTAGACGCTCTGTAATTTGAGGGTGTAATTGCTGCAAGGCTACAAGATCTTTGTCTTCGATAGCATCATCTAGATCCATACGCATCTGCATCGCATCTTCCAAAAATTCTAAATCTGCGATTGAGTGCTCTATGTTTTGTGCTTGATCTGCCATATCTAGTAAATAACCGGCACGGCTATCAGGAGCGCTTAGCGTTTGATACGCTTGATTGATTAAAGCCGACGCTTTTTCAGACTGCAACTGTGCTTGAACCATATCGGTCTGATTTTTGGCAACATTATCAGGATGATAGCGTTTCTGCAGCAAGCGCAAACGTTGCTCTAGACTGCTTTGATTAATTTCAAATTGTACAGGCTGCTCAAATAGGGCAAAGAAGTTATCAAACTGTGGTTCTGAAGTAATATCTGTCATAATCTGATGCCTTACTTTTTTATTTATTTTTGAGGTCATGACCTAGCTAAGAATACTGAATCGCTTGGGTACTTAATTACATTAACCTTTCTTCATAGCGATAGTAGAGATACTGCACTATTCTTATGAAAGTTTATTGAAGCATAAATATATCGGTTTTCAGCCATTGAACCATTAAACTGTAAACGATTCACCGCAACCACATTCACCTTTTTGGTTAGGGTTGGTAAATTTAAAGCCTTCGTTTAGACCTTCTTTTTCATAATCCATCAACAAGCCGTCTAAATATACTAGGCTTTTAGGATCAATAAAGATGCTAACGCCGCGACTTTCATAACGCGTGTCGTTTTCATCAGGGGTATCTACAAACTCTAAAACGTAAGCCAAGCCCGAGCAACCCGCCGTACGGATACCAACTCGAATGCCTTCGCCTTTGCCGCGATTGTCCAAAAAGTCTCGAACATGCTGAGCGGCGCGTTCTGTCATTTCAATCATGCCAACTCCCATTGACTATTAATCATAAATATCAATAAAAAAATCTAGATAAACTGACAACCAGAATTACAAGATTGCCAAAAGTGTAGGCTTACGACTATTAGAAAACAAAAGGTGACAATTACATAAGTGTCATTGTCACCTCTTTAGCGTCAGTAGCGATTACACATTGCTACTTTAGCGTTGCTAGTACAACGTAGCGCATACGCTAGCAGGTTTAGCCTAGCTTAGATCGCAGCTTCTTCTGCTGGAGCGGCTACGCCATGCTTACCTTTATAGTCGCTAATAGCGGCTTTAATAGCGTCTTCTGCAAGTACAGAGCAATGCACTTTTACTGGTGGTAATGCTAGCTCTTGAGCGATATCGTTGTTTTTGATTTCGCCAGCTTGATCCAAGCTTTTGCCTTTTAGCCACTCAGTAACAAGTGAGCTTGAAGCAATCGCTGAACCGCAGCCATAAGTCTTGAAACGTGCATCTTCGATAATACCATTATCGTCGACTTGGATTTGTAGACGCATTACATCGCCACATGCTGGGGCACCGACCATACCGGTACCAACGTTCTTGGCGTTTTTATCAAGATTACCAACGTTGCGTGGGTTTTCGTAATGATCAATAACTTGGTCACTATAGGCCATGGGGTTTTCTCCTAGTTAGATGATGAGTAGTTGTTTATCAACTTTAAATGTCTAACTACTCATCGATAATTGGGGTCAAACGCTTAATTTAATTGTCTGATCAATTGTTTAATAAATATATTGCTAGCTATACTAAAAAGCCATATTAGAAATTAGTGCTCAGCCCACTCGACTGAATTTAGATCAACACCTTCTTGATACATATCCCAAAGTGGTGATAGGGCACGTAGTTTATCAACAGCTTCATGCATCTGTTTGATAACAGTATCGATATCTTCTTCAGTGGTATAACGGCCGAAGCTGAAACGGATTGAGCTATGTGCCAATTCATCTGGGCGACCGATTGCACGTAGTACATATGATGGCTCAAGCGTTGCTGACGTACAGGCTGAACCTGATGATACAGCTAAGTCTTTAAGTGACATCATCAATGACTCGCCTTCAACGAAGTTAAAGCTGATGTTTACGATGTTTGGTACGCTATTCTCAAGATCACCATTTAAGTAAATCTCTTCGATATCTTGTAGACCATCCCAAAGTTTTTGACGTAGTTTGGCTGCATGTGCATGGTCGGCTTCATAGCTTTCATTAGCTAAAGCAAATGCGGCGCCTAGACCAACGATCTGATGCGTTGGTAGAGTACCTGAACGCATACCGCGCTCATGACCACCGCCGTGTTGCTCAGCTTTCAAGCGAATACGTGGCTTACGACGAACAAACAATGCGCCGATACCTTTAGGGCCGTATGCTTTATGACCTGAGAAGCTCATCAAATCAATTTTCATTTCTTCAAGATTGATTTTTACTTTACCAACAGACTGTGCGCCATCAACATGGAAAACTACGCCAGCTTCGCGAGTGATTTCACCAATCGCTGCAACATCAGTAATAGTACCAAGCTCATTGTTCACCATCATAAGTGATACTAAAATAGTATCATCACGTAGTGCTTCTTTTACTTGCTCTGGCAGGATAAGACCTGTGCTTGGCTGTGGCTCAAGATACGTAATCTCAAAACCTTCTTGCTCGAGCTCACGGCAGGTATCTAATACAGCTTTGTGCTCAATTTTACTGGTAATGATATGTTTGCCACGAGACTGATAAAAATGTGCTGCACCTTTAATGGCTAGGTTGTCAGACTCAGTTGCGCCAGAAGTAAAGACGATTTCGCGTGGATCAGCGTTGATTACTTCAGCAACTTGACCGCGAGCAGTTTCTACTGCTTCTTCCGCTTGCCAGCCGTAACCATGTGAGCGTGAAGCTGGGTTACCAAAGACACCATCTACAGTCAAATACTCGCTCATTTTAGCAGCTACTGATTTAGCAACTGGAGTAGTGGCGGCATAATCTAAGTATATAAGGTTGTTATGTTGGCTCATGCTGGGTTTGCCTCGCTGTTCGATAGGGTAATAGTATTAATGTCTTTTATGGAAATATCTTTTGTAGAGGTGTGCTGACGCTCTGAGACTGACTGCACGTTTTCCATATCTAATAATTGCGCTAATGTTATATTTTTCAAGTACTGTTCGATATGATTCGACAGTGCACACCACAGATCGTGAGTTAGGCACATTGTACCACCTTGACAGTCACCGCGTCCTTCACACTGCATCGCGTTTACTGACTCATCAACCGCAGATATGATGCTCATCACATCTATCTCATTCAATGGTTTAGCTAGGTGGTAACCACCTGCAGCACCGCGAATACTCGTGACAAGGCCGCGTTTACGAAGTTTAGAAAATAACTGTTCAAGATACGATATTGAAATCGATTGCCGTTTGGCGATATCGGATAATGATACAGCACTGTCTTGTTGGCTAGTCTGTAATGCCAAATCTAATAATGCGGTAACAGCGTATCTGCCCCGAGTAGTCAAACGCATGTGTTATCTCCAAACTTAATGTCATTTATGTTTAACAACGATCTTAGCTAAAAGTTTTAATAAGTACTCATAAGATAAAAAGAGCAACCAATAATACGTCAGCTAAGTTTTGTCTTATCGTTATTGAACAACAGATGATTAACCCGATGTGTGCAACGATTAAGGTAATTATACTTAATCCCGAGTAATTTAGTCAAGATTAAAGTGTGGTTCAATGGTTAATCAAGCTTATTGCTGTAATTGATAAAAACAATGATGTTTAGAAGAGATATATGAGTGAGACATAAGCAGCTTAGTTTGTCTGCTACAGATATATTTAACGAAGTAAAAAATAAGCGTTCAATATCTATAGAAGACATTGAACGCTTATTTATAGGTAATTCAGCAAACCAAAACTAATTCATCAATAGTGCGATGATTGAACCGATCATAATGACGAGGGCGACAACAGTGACAATCATCAGTGTCTTTTGCTTGCTCTGAAGCTCTCTTACGGTTGTTTCAAGTTCACGGTTTTTAATGGTCAAGGTATTAATCTGTGTTTGCTGTTCTTTAATACGCAGTTTGTAGTTGTTCTTTTTTTCTTCCAAGTCAGCTTCTGTAGGTTTGGTTTTAGTCTTGCCACCCTTTATCTTTTTGATCAGACCTTGAATCAAGCTGCCAAGCCCAAGTTGCATAATAAACTGTTTGACCAGTTGTACTTGAATCGACTCACCGCGCATCTGTAGCTTTTCAGTGGTTTCGCTATCATGAGTGGTGATGGCGTTGATAACTTGAATGCTATAGGCATTGATAACCACGTCAGGCTCACTACGACCAATCGGCAGCTGAGCATCTAGTAACACGCCCTTGGTACTAAAGGTGGCAAATACTTCTACATGTGGTAAATACAGGCGAAGTGCCACCACGGTGCCTTGCTTGGCAAGCGGATAAGCGGCTTTACGCAATTCAGGATCCAAACGTAACAGTAATGTCAGCGCCGACTCGATAAATACTAAAATGATATTAAGAAAAGAGTGAGACAACGTAGAACGCTTCATGTAAGTAATCCGTTTTTTATTTAGCAAGTTTTAGATATTTAGCAAACAGAAGTCTGTATTTGTCCAAGTCTTGCAGTGATATTTTGCTTATAGTAACGTCTTTATAATAAAAAGTAACGCTAGTTTCTGTAGTGGCTAAACTATTACATTACAATTTAGCAGTCAATAAAGACACTCTTATTTATGACCAGTAATATACAAACTTAATGTATAGCAATGCACAGACGGCAATTGACAAATCTGTCAAAGCGTAGAAAATAGGAAAGTCAATCGTCTCAGTTATGCAGACTCGGTTATATATAAATTCCTAACGCTTTGCGTAACATTAGGTGTCAAATACGTAGTGTAGAGCACAAAAATATGTAAAATCGCTTGCGCTCCTTATGCTGCCTTGATATAAAGACGATAACAAAGAAGAACCTGTTAATGCGCCAGTTAGGTAGTTTTTATTGCGTAAGCACCATGAGAGCGTTACAATACTTGGCGTGAGCATTTATTACCCCCTTAAACTTGAAGGAAATTTTATGAATAAGTCAGAATTAATTGATAGCATCGCAGACAAAAGTGGTCTAAATAAAACCCAAGCTGGTGATGCACTAAACGCTGTTATGGAAAGTGTTGGTGAAGCGCTAGAAGCTGGCGATAGCATCTCATTAGTTGGCTTTGGTACTTTCAGTGTGAAAGATCGCAAAGCACGCACTGGTCGCAACCCTAAGACTGGCGAAGAGCTAAGCATTCCAGCAAGCAAAGTACCAAGCTTCAAAGCTGGTAAAAACTTAAAAGAGCGCTTGAACTAAGCCGCCTTTTTAAGCGTAAAATGATAGTCGGTGGTCTATAGCTGAGGTAATGAGCTAGCCATCGAAGAGAGCACCTAATATTTAGGTGCTTTTTTTATCGCTATAGTTTGTATCATGCGTCGTGAATATTTTGAGTCTGCATGAAAAATCACGTATCATAGGGCGCGCGATAGGTGTGTCATTTAAGTCAGATTTCTTTAGTAAATTTTGTTTTTTACTATAAAATGCATACGCTCTTACTCTTACCATTGCGAGCTTAGATAGCACTGATGTTGGCAGGTTGCACTTAACAGCTCCTAACAGTATTACAATGGTTTTTCATCAATATAGGTTAATAAAGCAGAGATAACTATGGATAAATTGCGCGATTTCTTAAAAAGCTGGCCAGGTCGCATTTTATTGATTTTATGCCTATCGCCGCTCGCTCTCTTGGGTGTCGAAAGCTATTTTGGCGGCAACGTCGATCCCAACCAGATTGCGCAGGTAGGTGAGGCAAGCGTAGGACTGTCCGAGTATCAAACTGCTGTCAATAGCCGTCGTTCTGAAGTATTAGAGCAAGTTGAAGATGCCAGCTTATTGAATGAAGATGTGCTTCATGAGCAAGTATTAAAGGGTCTAATCGACCGTACGTTGTTAGAGCAGCAAGCAGGTAAGCTTGGTATGACAGTGTCTGACGACACGATCAATCGTTTGCTGCGTCAAGAAGAAATATTCCAAGATGCAGAAGGTAACTTTTCAAACGATCAGTTCTCAAACTTCTTGCGTCAGCGCGGCATGACCAAAAATCAACTATTTGCAGAATTTCGCAATCAGTTAAGCTTGGATCAATTGAACGCCAGTATTGTTGGGACGGCCGTCTATCCTATGCAAGCGGTCAGTCAATTGATTGACTTGCAACTTGAGTCGCGCAACGTTTGGGTACATCGCTTTAATTGGCAAGACTATGCTGACAAAGTTAAGCTTAGTAAAGCAGACATTCAATCATACTATGATGCCAACAAAGACACATTGAAAAGTGCAGCGATGGTTGACTTGGCTTATATCCAGCTTAGCCCGCAAACTATCAAGGTTGATGAAGTAACCGCAGAAGAGTTGCAGCAGCAGTATGAAGCATATAAGCAGAGCATTGCGGCTACTGATGAGCGTAAAGTCAGTCAGATACTGTTTACTGGTAAAGATGCCAAAACACGAGCCGATAAAGTGAAAGCGCGTCTGAATAAAGGTGAAGCGTTTGCTGCGCTTGCTAAAGCAGAGTCGGATGATCCATCAGGTGAAACAGGTGGTGATATCGGACGCTTTAATCCGTCAGTGTTTGGCAGTGACGCGGATACTGTGCAAGAGGCACTAGAAGGGTTGAGCGTTGGTGATGTGACTGCGCCTATCAAGACTAGCTTTGGTTATCAGATATTTACGGTTACTGAAGATAATGGCAAAAAAATTCCAAGTCTAGACAGTATGCGTGAAGAGCTAACTGCGAAAGCAAAAGAGTATAAACGTCAGGAAATCTATGCTGATAAAGTGACATCAATCAATGATTTGGCAGCAGATGGTTTCAGTATCGAAGATATTGCACAGCAAGAAAACGTCAGCCTCAAGCGTATCAAAGATTATCGTAAAGTGAACAACAAATCAGCACTGCCGCAACCAGTAGTGGTTAAACAGGCATTTGATGAGTTTACTATTCAAGATCAAGCGGTAACGGCAGGCGTAGAAGTTGGCAACGGTACCGTATGGTTACAGCCAAGCAATTATCGTCCTACTAAGACGCTTGCTTTGGCAAATGCAACTCCAAGAATCACTCAAATACTCCGTCAGCAGAAAGCGACAGCATTAGCTTTAAAAGATGCTAAAGCATTGGCTGCTGGTATCAAGACGCCAGCTGATATAAGTAAGCAGTCGGTAAGCTTCCAATCACTGGGTGAGATTAACCGTCAAACGACGCAGCTAACAGACAAAGAGCGTGGATTGGCATTTAGCCAGCAAGCCGCTGATAATGGCGTCGTTGCGATCGCTAGTGAGACTGAGATGGGTGCAACGCTACTGGTTGGAGACCGTATTAAAACTGAGCAGCAGTCGCCACTGTCTGATATGCAAAGAGCGCAAACAGCCAGTATCATTCGTGACAATTTAGGCCAAGACCAGTTGCAAGACTATTTGGACTATCTACGTATGGTGTATACGGTTGAGATTAATGAAAGCAACATGGCAAACGCACAAGGACGCTAAGTATTTGCTAGTTTATTATTCTTAGATATTAAAAAAGCCACTGTATCGATTGATGCAGTGGCTTTTTTGTGGATGATGCTTTAACGATAATTATCACAAATGTTATATAGACTGAAAATTAGTCGCAGTGACAAATACAATTGCTGTGACTAATCCCAGTCTTAAACTAATAGGTGATTGTTTAATGGCGGAAATGACGCATGCCAGTGAATACCATTGCAATGCCATGCTCATTAGCTGCTGCAATGGTCTCGTCATCACGCATAGAGCCACCTGGCTGAATGATAGCAGAGATACCTACTTCAGCAGCATTATCAATGCCATCACGGAAAGGGAAGAAGGCATCTGATGCCATAACTGCACCTTCGGTAGCCAATCCAGCATGTTCCGCTTTGATAGCAGCAATACGTGCTGAGTTGACGCGGCTCATTTGACCAGCGCCAACACCGATAGTGCGTTGACCTTTGGCATAAACGATGGCATTAGATTTGACATATTTTGCCACGTTCCAGCTGAATAATAAATCAGCAACCTGTGCTTCAGTTGGTTGAACATCAGTAACGATTTTTAGATCGTTTGCCGTAATCAAACCAAGATCTTGCTCTTGTACGAGTAGGCCGCCATTGACGCGTTTGTAGTCAAGTTGACTATCACGCTGATCTGGTGCGGGTAGTTCGCCACATACTAATACGCGTACATTTTTCTTAGCAGCTGTCGCTTCAAGTACACCGTCTTCGATACTAGGTGCAATGATTACTTCTACAAACTGATTGTCGATAATGGCTTTTGCAGCAGCAAGCGTTAACGGACGGTTGAATGCGATGATACCACCAAAAGACGATTCAGGATCGGTGCTAAAAGCAGTACGATAAGCCGTTACTTGGTCATTATCAACCGCGACACCGCAAGGGTTGGCATGCTTAACGATAACGCAAGCAGGCGCGCTGAAAGCTTTAACGCACTCAAGTGCAGCATCGGTATCTGCGATGTTGTTATAAGACAATGCTTTGCCTTGTAACTGCTTAGCTGTCGCGATTGAGGCTTGTTTACTTTTCAGAGGCTGGTTTTCAGTATAGAAAGCCGCGTTTTGATGCGGGTTTTCACCGTAGCGTAGGTCTTGTGCTTTTTCAAGCTGTACATTGAATGTGCGTGGGAAATTTTCTGGTTCTTGAGTTTCGTTGACACGGCTACCTAAGAAGTTGGCAATCATACCATCGTACTGTGCAGTATGCTCAAACGCCTTTACTGCCAAGTCATAACGTAAAGCAGTCGTCAGTTCGGTGCCACCGTCTAACGCATTAAGTACACGGTCATAATCAGCTGGATCCGTTACGATACCTACATGAGCGTGGTTTTTCGCCGCTGAACGTACCATGGTAGGGCCACCAATATCGATGTTTTCGATAGCGTCGTTCATAGTCACGTCGGCACGTGCGATAGTTTCAGCAAACGGATATAAGTTCACGACGACTAAGTCGATACGTTCGATCGAATGATCGCTCATAACTGCATCATCTGTGCCACGGCGTCCTAGGATGCCACCATGAATCTTAGGATGTAGCGTTTTAACACGACCATCCATCATTTCAGGAAAGCCTGTGTAATCTGATACTTCAGTCACGTCGACATTGTTTTCTGTGAGTAGACGATAAGTACCGCCAGTAGATAATAAACCAAAACCTGCTTTGAGAAGGCCTTGAGCAAACTCGACGATATTAGACTTATCGGAAACCGATAGTAGGGCAAGTGGGGTTGTACTCATAAGAAATTTTCCATAAAAAAAGCCTGACGTAAACGTCTGGCAAGGTGATGATGACAATGGTATGCCGTATCATGATAGATAAAGCGCGGAACATTTAATTGCCATACATAATGATAGTCAATGATGATGGGTAAGCTCATATAACAATGCTACATTAAATCATAGGTCTTCATTTTTTTGCGCAAAGTGCCTCGATTTAGGCCTAATATCTGAGCACATTTGGTTTGGTTGCCTCTTGTTTTTTCTAGGACGACAGATAAGAGAGGCTCTTCGACTTGCTTTAAAATCAGCTCATATAAATCAGTAGGCATCTCATCTCCTAGCATCGCAAAGTACTGACGTACCACACGCTCTACATGAACTCGTAGAGGTTGCTGCGCACTATTTGTATAGTGTTGACTAGCAAAATCAAAGCCGTGCGTAGGTGGTTGGTATTCGTCTTTATTATAATCGGCAGGGTGCTCAGAGCTTTTAGCAAAATGATTGGCATTATGCTGTGCATGAGGTGCCATAAAATAATATCCTTGAGATGAAGAAAAATTCTGATTGTGAAGGGTCAGAACCATAGTATATCAAATTAATATCGCCTAGCGCTGATAGATTCATCGTTATCTTGGCTATCACGGTTTAATTGAAAGTGAATTTACGGTGTGTTTTCTACTCAGACTTATTTATATATAACACCCTACTTTAATAAAGAGCGGTCATAGTAATGTCGCGAATTTGCGCATTAGCGACAGGGATAGTAAATAATAGCTGTCTATCTGTACTGGCAGCTAACTGACTTTGCTTGCCTAATAAATAATCGTTTGGATCTGCAATGAACTCTCCAATAATTTCATTTTTACCATAAACGCTTATTTTTACATTTGGGTATAGTTGTGCTTGCGGGCTGCCATTACTCAGAGTAGCGCCTATATCACTAAATGTACCAGCAGTTTTAATCTGACTGCTTCTATGAAAGGTATTGTTGATGGTAAACGCTGATAAGTCTGCACTGGGCAAGCTGCAGGCAGCGACAGAGCAGATCGATTGGAGACGCTGAGCATAGGCTGGGTTTTTGACTAAATTTTCTAAGTTAAAAATAACATACTGAGCCACGAGTAGCAGTGCTAGAACCAAACAACCTAGTATCCATAACAATGACGCAATTGAACGTGTCGTTTGGGTTGGTGCAAACGGTAGCTGTGTTTTTCTTAAACGTTCGTCGGCAACAGGGTCTTCATCTTTAACGGGTACTCCCATATCGGATAGAAGCTGTGATAAGTCTGTATCATCTGGCGGTGTTTCTTCGTCTTGATTTTGTTCTTCTAATAGTTTTTGTAGCCATGAATTGTTATCAGTACTCTCAACATTGGCATGAATATCATTGGCCGCTGCCGAGCTAAGCATGTCCTGTGTTGATGCTGATGCTGATGCTGATATTGTACTAGTAGATGGTTTCTTTGTTGATGGATTAGGGATTTTGATAGTTTCTTTAGAAGAGGGCGCTTTTGGTTTTTCTGTGGTTGCTGCGCTAGGATTGGTATTACTGGCTTGGGTTAACCATGCATCCATATTATCTAAAGAGTCATACTCTTGAACGTCTTCTTCTGGCTCGTCTATATCCATATCGTCATGGATTAAACCATCATAATTTAAAGTATCAGATGATTTTTTCTTACTGATTGAAGATGTAGGGCGATTTGGCACATTTTGAGGTTTATGCTGATTACTATTAGTAGACGTTTTTTGCTCGTTTGATATTGGTTGAGTTTGAGCTTTTTGTTGAGCAGGAATATTTTTTTGTGGTGTTGGTTTTTGAATGACCTCAGAATTTACCACAAGATGTTTATTGACCAAAAAACTTTGCTGGCACCGATCACAGCTGATGGTAGCATTGACTTGATTTAGTTGAGTTTGTTTAACGCTATAGCAAGCTTGGCAATGGGGGCATTGGGTTTTTATTGGCGTGGTCATAGAGGCGAATCCAAAAAAGTATGGTTATCAATACCGCTTAGCCACTCACCAATAGCTGCCCACAATACGCATTTTACTTATTTAATTTCGATGAATTGTAGGCAAAGACAGAGTGGCGTCAAACACATAACATTTGACTGCCCTCTATCGTAACAGATGTAATTAAATGTTGCTAGCTAGTAAATGTACCTGATAAACGTTGCCAATGCTGGTCTTCTTGCGCAGTAAAAGCATGCTTAGGATCCAATGCAAAATATGGCTGATAAGCTTCAGTGACTTGCTCGGTTTGCGACTCAATCAAACCTGCCAAAACGATACGGCCCTTTGGCGCAATCAGTGTTGCAAAGTAAGGTGCTAAACCAATAAGCGGCTTTGCTAAAATATTGGCAACAATCACTTCTACAGGCAACACATCATGTTGCGAGCAATACTCTGTAAATTCTTCTGGTAGAAATGCCTGTAAACGATCGCCTACATTGTTGCGTACCGCATTCTGATTGGTAGCAAGTACCGCCTGCGGGTCGATGTCGACTGCATATACCTGACGTGCACCCAATAGTAAAGCAGCAATCCCTAGAATACCTGAGCCACAACCATAATCGATAACCACTTTGTCTGTTAGGTCTTGCTCTGTTAGCCAGTCTAGACATAGGCGAGTCGTAGCATGATAGCCAGTACCAAATGCCAAGCCTGGGTCCATAATGATATTGGTGGCTTCAGGGTTAGGCGGCGTTAGCCAGTCAGGTACAATCCATAAGTCATTAGCACATTCGATAGGATGATAGTTGCTCATCCACTCGCGTTCCCAGTCCTTATCATCAACAGCCGTTAGCCAAATACGAGTAGCCTGTACTTGTGCAGCAATTTCATGACTTAATTGCTCAACCGCTTGACGACTGCCAGCATCAGTAGTCGCATCAAATAGTCCTGTTAGTATCACCTCATCCCAAAGCGGTGATTCACCTGGGAGTGGCTCAAACAAAGGTTGATCGCCAGCATCATCTAAAGCTATTGATAATGCGCCTGCTTCTAACAAAAGCGCTTCAGCTAAGTCGACGTTTGATTTTTCGCATTGTAAATGCAGTTGTTGCCATGCCATAAAGATAACCTTAAGCGGAAATAAAAATAAGTGTAGGTGTTAGGGGTTGCCCTAGATAAATCTACATACAATGAAATGCATGCTGCATATAGATGTTTTAACTAATGAATCTGAAATGTGCAGATATCAGCTATTAGCGTAGTGCTTGTTTTGCTTCATTGACCACGCGTGAGTTACCTTGAGCTTGTCCTGATTGCAATATAACTTGCCATAGTGCTCGTCTACGATTGCTATCTTGAGAGACGCTAAGACCACGACGTGCCATCGCTTCTGCCTTACGAGGTTGGTTCTTTTTTAATGCTACTTGTGCCAAGTAGAAATATACCGCCGATGACTTAGGCGCTAGACGCTGTGCACGGGTAAAGCTGCTCTCGGCATTGGTTAGATTGCCCGCTTTCAACTGACTGATACCTACTTGCATCAAATTGCGAAATGCAGGTAGATTACTATTGTTGCTGGCAGATTGTTGAGTACGTTGCTGCGAGTTTCTTCTAGCGTGCTCAAGTAGCTCATTATGCGACGGTACTGATGGTTCAGAGATTATATAGTCATTACGAGAAGGCGCAATGATAATAGGGTCAGGCTGCGTCACTTCTGGTGCAGGAGGCGTAAATACAGGGGTCTCTTGCGTTAACGGATTTGGTGTTTCGGACTGTTCAACTGCATCGTAAGGCTCGGTTGGGTAGTTGCTTTGATCATTTGCTTCCGTGACAGGCGCTTGAGCAGTTGTCGTTGATGGCACGGTCGGTTGTGACGTTGGTAATATTTGAACAGGCGTTGTTTGCACTGTGGTCGATGTGCTAGGTGCTGTTTGACAAGCACTTAGGCTTAGCATGCCAACGATCGCGCTACCTACAAGTAAAGCGTTGCTTGACGTAATTTTATTACGCCATAGCAGCATTGTTTGTTTTACTGAAGTAGTTGTCCGTAAAGATGACACCATCATGTTAAAACCTTTTTTAAATATTAAAAGCTAAATACCAAAAACATTATTAGAGCTATTTAACAGCTAGAACCATTCAACAGCTAGAGCCATTAAATAGCTAGAACCATTCAACAGCACGGTCATACCAAGTATCAGCACGGTCTTCATCACCTTCACTTTGCTCGCTGCTACCTTCTGCACCATCAGACTCAACAGCTTCACCATTTGGAATCTCTAAACCTTCGCGGCGACGTTGTTGATTGATATCACCTTGCTGATTTTGGAACTGTGTCTGTTCACGAGCGCGATCTTGCTGATACAGGCTCAACGCACAACTGCTGGCTTCTTCTGGTAGATGAGCTGACATTACTGGTAAGTAGCGAGCGTTCGAACAGCGTTCATTAGACAGTTTGCCTGAATTGTTCTCTAGCCATAACCACTCGATACCTTCTGGCTCTGGTAGGGCAACTGGAGTCAGTTTTAGGCGTTTCATATAATCTACCCAAACTGGCAAGGCGCCAGTACCACCACTTAAACCAATCGGTTTATTATCATCACGGCCAACCCAAACGACACTCACATAGTTGCCACTATAGCCTGCAAACCAAGCATCGCGGTAGTCGTTTGTCGTACCTGTTTTTCCTGCTAGGTTTAAATTGCTGCCGAGCGATTGTGCACGTCTGGCTGTACCATTTGAGACGACTTGCTGTAATGCATAGTTGGTCAAAAAGTTGGTCTCAGGTGGAATACTGCGCTGAGTGTTAAGCCCAGTACGCTGTAAAATACGGCCGCGATCATCAATGACTGTGCGGATACTATGAATAGGCGTACGGAAACCACCAGTGGCAAATACTTGGTAAATACCAAGCATGTCCATCGGGCTCAAATTAACTGAGCCTAATAATGCTGATGGGTAAGGCGGGATTTTTTCTTTGATACCCATGCGCTGTAACTGCTTAGCAAAGGTATTAACGCCGAACTCCATACCTAAGCGTACTGCCGCTTGGTTATATGATTGAGACAGTGCCGTGGTAAATGGTACATAGCCATGATCACGGTTGTCGTAGTTTTTAGGGTTCCAGTCAGTACCGTCGTTTAGATTGACCGTAATAGGGGAGTCATCTACTGAACTGGCTAAGTTGTAACGACCGCTCTCAAGCGCAGTCATATAAATGATAGGCTTCAGCAACGAGCCGACTTGGCGTTTGGCATCGACCGCGCGGTTAAACCCTGTAAATTCACTACCACTACCCACGACAGACACTAGCTCGCCAGTCTCAGGGTTGGCACTGACTAACGCACCTTGTAAATCCTTAGTTTTGCTACTGTTACGGCGTAGCTCACCAAGTTTTCTATCAACGGCTTTGTCTGCGGCCAATTGAGCGATAGGGTCTAGAGTACTGATAATAATCAGACCTTCGTTCTTGAGGTCGTCAGAATAATAAACGGTATTTAGCTCACGTTTGACAATATCTAAGAAGTCAGGGAACTGGCTTTTGCCTTCAGCAGGCTTATCCACGATGCCAAGCGGTTGCTTTAAGGCTTTGTCGTAGTCTTCCTGGCTCAGTGTGCCCATGGTCAGCATGTTGTTAAGTACCACGTCACGGCGTGCTTTTGAGTCATTTGGATTGCGACGTGGGTTATAGATACTTGGACCTTTTGCCATACCAACCAGCATCGCTTGCTGATCTAAGCGCAGCTCATTAAGAGGTTTGTCAAAATAAAACTGTGATGCCAAACCAAAACCATTGATAGAGCGATTGCCATTTTGACCCAGATAAATCTCATTCAAATAGGTCTGTAAAATTTCATCTTTGCTGTAATGCAGCTCAAGTAGCACGGCCATCAATGCTTCATTGGCTTTACGTTTGATAGTGCGATCTGAGTTGAGATAAAAGTTTTTGATCAGCTGCTGGGTGATGGTCGAGCCACCTTGTCTGGCACCACCAGTAAAGTTATTGATTACGGCACGGGCGATACCACGTACCGATACCCCTTTATGCTCATAAAACGCGCGATCTTCGGTAGCGATAAGGGCATCAATTAACGGCTGAGGCACTTCGTCCAAAGACACAACCATCCGATCTTCATTGCTGTCGGGATAGATCCCACCGATATTGACAGGCTCTAGACGAATGATACCGCTTTTGGCAGGCAGAGTACTTTGAATAGACTCTACTTTATTGCCAGAAATCGTCATTTTGATGACTTGCTCGGCATCTTTATCATTGGCGCTATAAGTAAAGCCGCGAGTGTGAATAAAGTAAGTATTACCTGTCCGATGATAGGTGCCCGTGCGATCATAAGCCTTGTTGCTTTGATAATTGAGCAACTCTAGCCATGTCTTCATCGTATCTCTATCGACATTGGCGCCTTGATACAGCTCAAGCGGCTGCGAATACACTTTGGCTGGAATGTCCCAGCGCTTGCCCTCAAACTTATGAGTAATGGTGCGATCAAGTTTGATCAAATATAGCGCCAACAGCACCATGCCTGCGATGATGATAATTAATAGCAGACTACTAAAGACCAAGCCGCGCTGCTGCGAGGGTAGCGTGTGCATAGCAGACTTAGATGACGCTGATAACTTGGTATTTGGTAACTTGTAATTAGGTTTTTGCACGGATGTCGCACCATTTTTGGATAAAAAACTGCCTCATAATGACGCAAATTGACAAATTTTTCAATCTATCATCGTTAACGCAGGCATTTATTGGTCGTAGACCATGAGCGATGGTACTGCTCATAGCGATGGCTTATAGTATAATCCCTATTAAAATACCGATACTTGTAATAAAGCGTCAGTCACTTTCAATCTGGTAGATAAACGCTATATAAGATAACAATTTACGATTGTCCTCACGATGTATTTTGTATGAATTCGCTGTTGCTAATTGTTTGCTATTAGCCGTTTGTTATTAATATTATGCTACTAGCGGTAGTAATATTCATGTGATTAAAAACGGCTCTATTGCATGACGTACAGTACAGTCAATACGAGCAAGTTTGCTTTAAGTGAATGCATTTTAAGCAAGCCTGTCAAAGGAAGTAAGCGCGACTATGTCTAGTATCCCATCATCAGTATCATTTGCTACCAATCACTCTTATGAAGACACTTCTATCATCGAAGGATTAGTGCTCCCGCTGGCTGACCACTGCTTTCACTGCGGTGATCCCGTACCTCAGCCACCGTTTTATGCTGAGATATTAGGTCAGTCACGAGAGATGTGTTGTATGGGCTGTCAGTTAGCTGCCCAAAGTATAGTAGAGGCTGGTCTTGAGCAGTATTATCTTGACCGATCGGAAATTAACCGTACAGCAAGTTTGCCAACTCAGCTGACACGTCTCGAGGTCTACGATCATGACGAGATAAAATCACAGTTCGTTTACGCGCAAGATGGCATGTCAGTAGCAGAGCTGTCTGTTAATAACTTACGGTGTGCTGCCTGTACTTGGCTGATTGAGTCACGTCTCGATGAGCTAGAGGGTATTGGTAAATGTCAGGTGAATTTGACCAACCAACGTATGCGGGTTATTTGGGATGAAGATAAGTTACCTATCAGTCGTATTCTAGCGGTCATCAATGAAATCGGCTATGAAGCCAAGCCTTATCGGCAAGATACTCATGAAGCCATGCTGGCACGTCATAATAATCAAATGCTATTGCGTCTCGGCATCGCTGCACTAGGTTCGATGCAAGCGATGATGTATGCCGTTGCGCTGTATTTTGGCGAGTATAGCGACATGTTGATATTCCAACGTGACTTTTTGCGTTGGGTATCTTTGTTTGTGAGTACGCCTGTATTTTTCTATGCTGGCATTCCTTTTTTTACCTCTGCATGGTCAGCAATTCGTGCGCGCCAAGTCAATATGGATGTGCCTGTTAGTCTTGCCTTGATTATCACCTTCTTTGCCAGTCTATACGCCACCATTACTGGACAAGGGGAGACATACTATGACTCGGTCAGTATGTTTATTTTCTTTTTGCTGGCAGGGCGTTATATCGAGCACAATGCACGTCTAAAAGCCGCGACTATGGCTAATGATTTGGTTGTGGTTGAGCCGGTATTGGTACAAAAAGTCGCTGAAGATAAAGCCGCTGCCGAGCGTATTTTACAACTTCTAAAAGAAAATGAATATCAACAAGATGAGGCTATCGAAGATGAGGCTCAAAAGGCATCAGACGCGGCTGATGTCATGCCTGATTTTATGCAGCGTATGGACGCCAATGTTTATCAGCTCACATCACGTATCGCTCAAGATTGGCAACAGTCATGCAACCAACAGAATGTGCAATCACAATCGGAAGGCGATATAGATTCAAAGCAAATGGTCACCGCTCATAGTTTACAAGTGGGTGACATCATTTTGGTTGAAGCGGGCTCTGAGATTATCAGTGATGGCATCTTGCTAAGTTCTACTGCAACGGTGTCACAAAGTCTACTGACGGGCGAGGGTGATTTAATCATCAAGTCTCAAGGCGATTATATTGTTGGCGGTGCACAAAACGACAGCCAGCCGTTCGAAATGCTAGTCACCGCCTTGCCAAAAGACAGCCAGATAGGCCTAATTGATCGATTGATGAATCGTGCCATGAGCGAAAAACCCAAATTGGCGCAGCAAGCAGATAAGCTAGCACGTTGGTTTGTCGCGCGTATTTTGGTGTTATCCGTCTTAGTATTTATCGGCTGGTATATCGTCGATCCAAGCCAAGCGATTTGGGCAACCGTGGCAGTCTTGGTCGCTACTTGTCCATGTGCTCTGTCGTTGGCGACGCCGATTGCCTTAACCGTCTCAACCAATCGTCTGGCAAGCTATGGTTTTTTGACGACGCGTGGACATACACTACAAACGCTAGCTGAAATCACGCATTTTGCTTTTGATAAGACTGGCACGCTGACTTATGGTAAGCCAAATTTATTAAATATCGAATTAATCACACCAAAAAGCCAGAACGAATCTGATGGTTTATCATCAACGGCGCAAAAAGATACGCTGTTGGCAATTGCAGCTGCACTAGAAGTAGGGAGTCGTCATCCAATTGCCCATGCGTTACTGACGGCAGCCTATCAGTTACATCTACCATCGACGCAAGCCGTACAGCATTATCCAGCGGGCGGGGTGGAAGCGATGATTGATGGCACTGTATATCGAATCGGTCACAAGGACTTTGCGTTAGATAAAACAGATAATAGCGTCAATGATATAGATGCTAGTAATGATTTAACCATCGATCTAGTAGCGCAACGAGCCAGCTCAGCAGTGCTGTTATCTTGTCAGAACACTGATGATAACGGATGGCAGGCGCTGGCATGCTTTTATTTCAATGACAAGGTACGTGATAGTGCGCAGTCGATGCTGGATACGCTCAAAGAGCTAGGTATCGAGTCTGTTATGTTGACAGGTGATCCAAGCCCGCAAGCGCTAGTCATGGCTGAGAACTTGGGAATGCAAGCAGCATACAATGGACTATCACCAACTGATAAGGTCAATCATATCCAGCAGTTGCAAGCTAATGGTGCTGTGGTATTGATGGTAGGTGATGGTATCAACGATGCACCAGTGCTAGCCGCAGCAGATGTGTCGACCTCGATTGCAGGTGCGGCAGACTTAGCACAAGTATCTAGTGATAGTATTATCTTAAATGGACAGATCGAGGCCATCACTGCGGCTAAACGCATCTCTGATAAGACGGAACGTATTATCAAGCAAAATTTCCGTTGGGCGCTTGCTTACAACAGTATCGTCCTGATACCAGCGGCTTTAGGCTATGTGCCACCATGGCTCGCTGCAATTGGTATGTCGCTCAGCTCATTGTTTGTTGTATTAAATGCATTGCGTCTAAAACGTGCTTAGTCTCTTTAAAAAGCATTTAATGTAAACAGGTCTGTAAAGTTTGCCCATAAAAAAACCGCCTTGCATCAAATGGAAGGCGGTTTTTTCTATACAGAGATACTGTTAGGTTACTCTTACAATTAGTCTTGTAGATAGCTTAGCAGACGCATAAATTCGATATACATCCAGACGAGGGTTGCAAGAATACCAATACTGAACAACCATTCGTAATCTTCAGAAACACCCATCGCAACACCGCGATCAATATTATCGAAATCTAATAGCAAGGTGAAAGAAGCGATAACGATGACAAATAAGCTAAAGCCAATAGCGATAGCGCCACCTTCAAATAGGAACGGCAATGATGAACCAAACGCTAGAGAAAGTACCCACTGTGCTACATAAACAAGCATAATGGCAATAACCGCTGAGGTCACGATAGAGCGGAACTTTTCAGTAACCTTAACTAGACCTGAACGATATAGACCAAGCATAACTGCAGCTGTGACGAAAGTTGCACACATTGCAGTGACTGGTACTGTTGGATACATTCTCATGAAAAATAATGAGATGCCGCCCAAAAAGATACCTTCTAGCAAGGCGTAAGGCACTGCCAAAGTCTTGGCTTTTTGCGGCTTAAAGGTAATAAAAAGAGCCAGAACAAACGCAGCAATCATGCTACCAAAGGCTGCCATCGTAATAAAACCTTGCGATAAACCTGCCATAAGCGCATAAAAGAAAAAGCCCACACCAGTAATGGCTGATAAACCAAGTAATAAGCTGGTCTTTTGAATTACGCCCTTGACCGTCATTGGATTACCGCCGATCGCAAGTTCTGCGCGACTGACAATAGGATTGGCCATACATAAGTCCTTAATAATAAAATATAAAAATAGTGATGTTAGTTACTTTAGCAAAACCGCCATTATTGTCAACTGTGTTTGCGTGACAACTGCTGCGGTGCAACCTCAGGCTGTTCATTGTCTAGTGCATCGAGCTACAGTATCGCCCAATACGCTAATTGAAAAACTGAACAGACAGATCTGACTAAGTAAAACATTCGATAGCTTTTATATGGGGTCAGTTACGACAGTTAACAACGATAATTAATAAACATGCTAGTCTAAGCGCGCATTTATCGCTATCATTACCTTGTACTTCACCGTTATACCGAGTCGTTTTATGGAAAACTCAGCGCAGTCAGCAAGATTGCCACACTTACATGAATCAGAGCTATTCCACGCTATTAAAAACCCCGCCTTTAGGCGTATTGGTCTAATGGGCCGTGCTGGTAAACGTAGTGTCACTCAAAGCTTGGTACAGATTGCCCAAACCGTCAATGACATGAATTTGACCTTGATAATGGATGTACAAACAGCCAATTTACCAACGCTTGACCTCACAGATATAGAAAGAGTCAAAATCGTCAAACGTGGTTTGATTGGTGAGATTTGTGATTTGGTTATTGTGGTTGGCGGTGATGGTTCGATACTACATGCCGCTGAGGCGTTAGCACGCTACCGTGTACCTGTACTAGGGGTAAACCGTGGTCGTTTAGGATTTTTAGCAGATGTAAAACCTGATGAAGCTGCCTTCAAGTTGCGCCAAGTATTGATGGGAGACTATCAACTGGACCATCGGTTTTTATTGACGATGGAGATACGAGAAGGGCGCAAAATTATCCATGAAGATATGGCGCTGAACGACATCGTACTGCATGCTGGTAAATCGGTACATATGATTGATTTTCAGATGAAAATTGATGGTCACGACGTTTATAGACAGCATAGTGATGGCTTGATAGCAGCAACACCGACTGGCTCTACCGCTTATGCCTTATCAGGTGGCGGTCCAATTATTCATCCGAGTATGGACGCTATTTGTCTGGTGCCGATGCATCCCCATACATTATCTAGCAGACCAATTGTGGTCAGTGGTAATAGTGAGGTCTGTATTCGTATCCACGAAGACAATCGTACTCAGCCGATGGTTAGTGCGGACGGTAAGCCAAGCGTGCCACTTGAGCAAGAGCAGCGCCTTCATATTCGTAAGCATCCTGATAAGCTTACCTTGTTGCACCCACCTGGGTTTGACTTTTATGAGGCCTGCCGTACCAAGCTGCACTGGAACGTACATGCCGAAGAATTCAGTCTTGATGTCGATGATGATATTATAGACGATGAATAAGCGTATCTATTAGACCAATATATGATGCAAAAAATGGTAGTGGAGAGTAGGCAAGATGGATAAACAAACAATACTAGCAAGTCTAACGCCCGAAGTAGTTGATAAGTTTCGTATGGCGATTGAACTAGGCAAATGGCCTGACGGTCGTAAGATTACCGCTGAGCAGCGCGAGACTTGTATGCAAGCAGTGATGGTATGGGAGCATGAGCACCTACCGCCAGCTGAGCGTACAGGTTATATTCATAAACCCGTAAAAGATGATGGCTCTGTCGTTGGCGCTGAATGTGACGTTGAGCACGAGCATCACTACCCTAATATGCCGAATCCTAAAGGTGCGGTACAGCCTGTTAAGTTTCGTGATAAATAGGTTTATAAGAAGTCTATAATAGTTGTGATAAAGACAATTGTCATAAAAAAGCCACGCTATATAGCGTGGCTTTTTTTACTTTACCAATAATTAAATTATCAGAAATAGCTTAATCACTATAAATGATTAAATAGCAGTCGTATCGACACTAGGACGAACCGTTAGCGGATTCTTTTGCATCAAGAATCCTTGCCAGCCCCAATGTAAAAAATTACGGATATTGGCATGATCGGTACCGTTAGGCGTTGCTTGAACCTTGGCATAATGTTCGCCAAATAGCTTAAGCGTGTCCAATTGGTTCAGGCCATGGTGCTTAGCAAAACCAAAAATCTTTGCGCTACCTTCGTTCTCACCGGCTGCATTATGTACCATCCCATTCACAAAAGGGGCAGGCGCATAGCGATAAAAATCATCGATAAAGCTGATGACATCATTGAATCCAATGGCTTTTTTGTTCAAACCATTAAGTAATGCCGATACATCTGATTGGCGGATACTCATAAATAAATGACCTCAGAGCAGATTAAAAAAACAATATAATATTTATGTGTGCTCAATGATGATAGTAGCCGTTGAGCGTTCAGCATTATAATTTAGCTAGCTTAGCGATTAAAGTAATCTTCATCATCAAACGAAGGCGAAAAGTTGCCTTGCTCAAGATGCTGCATTTGCGACTGTACAGAACGCTCATGCTGAATACGTTGATAAATCTCTTCGCGGTGTACTGCAATATCTTTAGGTGCGTTTACACCGATACGTACTTGATTGCCTTTGACGCCTAGAACCGTCACACTTACTTCGTCGCCAATCATTAGCGTTTCGCCCACGCGGCGTGTCAAAATTAACATGCGTCACACTCCTTATGTCGCATCAACAAATTATTACTCATCAGATTACTTCTCAATTGCAGAACATTACCGCAGCACCAAACACGCAATATAACCATTATCACGATGCCAGATATCGTGCCAATAGCGGTAATGATAGGTAGATTCATTTAGCCCAAATGAAAGCCCCATTATAGGCGGCATAACAGATACTGTCACGGCTTTTCACAAAACTATTAGGTAAATGCTCATTTCAACTATGCTAAAAAATAAAAATAGGACCTAAAAAGATCCTATTTTATTTAAGTACTGTATTTATTTGGATACTATTAATTCAAACGCTATTAATTTAAATGCTGTTTGTCTACATACTATATAAAGGCATTAATAGCGATTAATAGATAACCATCAATGCTAATGCTATATTTTAACAGTTTTTGTGTCTTATAGCCCAGCGATTTTGCTTTCACCGTCTTCACGATCTAGGCCAAATGCCGTGTGTAATGATTTAACGGCTTTTTCTAAGTGTTGATCTTGAATCAGAACCGACACCTTGATTTCGCTGGTTGAAATCATTTGGATGTTGATGTTGTTTTCAGCCAGTGTTTGGAACATAAGGCTAGCGACACCTGCGTGTGAACGCATGCCAACACCAACCAATGAAACTTTAACAACTTCACTGTTACCCAATATTTCTTTAGCGCCAATTTCATCTTTCACTTCTTCGTTAAGCACTTTTAGCGTCTTATCTAAATCAGTGCGGTTAACTGTGAAAGTAAAGTCAGTGGTACCGTTATCCGAAAGATTTTGTACAATCATATCGATTTCGATATTGGCACGACCAATTGGGCTTAAGATAGCAGAGGCGATACCAGGATGGTCAGGCACGCCGCGTACTAAGATTTTTGCTTCGTCTCTGTTGAACGCGATACCTGAGATGATTGCCTGTTCCATATTGTCTCCTTCGTCTATCGTAATTAGGGTACCCACGTTGTCTTGAAATTCTTGGTCAAAGCTACCGTCTGTGTTTTCATCAAAGCTAGAAAGTACACGCAGCGGCACGCCATATTTACCAGCGAATTCTACTGAGCGAATTTGTAGAATCTTGGAGCCAAGACTTGCCATTTCAAGCATTTCTTCAAATGTAATTTTTTCAAGTTTTTTGGCTTTTGAGGTCACACGAGGGTCAGTGGTATAGACACCATCGACATCGGTATAAATTTGACATTCGTCAGCGCCCAAGGCAGCAGCAATCGCCACACCTGTGGTATCAGAACCGCCGCGCCCTAATGTGGTCGCGTTGCCTTCTTCATCGATACCTTGGAAACCTGCCACAATAACGATATTGCCAGCATCTAATTGCTCGCGTATGTTTTTGTCATCGATGCTTTCGATACGGGCTTTGTTATGGGCGTTGTCGGTTTTAATCGCGACTTGGCGACCAGTCATTGAACGGGCACCAATACCAAGCTCTTTAATGGCCATAGCGAGGAGTGAGATAGAAACCTGCTCACCTGTTGAGACCATCTGATCGTATTCGCGAGGATCAGGTTGCGTGCTAATTTGGCGAGCTAGATCAATCAAACGGTTGGTTTCGCCGCTCATGGCTGAGACCACGACGACCACTTGATGACCATTGTCATGCCAGCGTTTGACTCGTTTGGCGACGTTTTTGATGCGGTCGATACTACCCATCGAGGTGCCGCCGTATTTCTGTACTATTAACGCCATAAAAATCTACCTATTTATTCAATAATGACTTTTTATTGTCATTGATGAGAGTCAATGTGATGCTCGTCAATGCTTGTATAGATAAAGCCAGATGATAAGAGTTATGCCTTTAGGTCTTTCATTCTTCTAATGGTATCTATCAACCTTATGGAATGAACAATATGCCCAAACGTTGACCTTTATACCATATCTGCCGCATAACTTTAAGCCTCAGGAGCGCTTAGATGTATGGCGATTGGTTATAGTAGTTATAACCAATCACGTATTCTATGTGTAATAGAGTAAAGCTATGCGATAAATATAAAGTACATTGTGACGCGCTATACCAATATATTCACGAGTTTAGTATTCGCTAGCTTAGCTAAGCTGGGTTTCAATCCAAGCAGGTAGAGCGCTGATAACCGCTGTACTGTTGCCAGACTTCGGTGCGCCACCTTGTGCGTAGTCAGGCTTACCACCACCTTTACCACCAAGCTCACCTGCCAAATGACGAATAATATCACCAGCTTTCACTTTTGCAGTGACAGATTTTGCGACGCTCGCTGCTAGGGCTAACTGATCGTCTTTATCACCAATCAATACAATCACGCTATCAGGCAGTTTTGATTTGATATCGTCCATCAGTGTACGGATGGATTTACCATCGATACCACTTAAGGTGCTGATAAGAACTGGCGTACCTGCGATCGTTTGTACATCATCAAGCAAATTGGCTGCTTGAGCACTGGCGATTTTTTGTTGCAAACGCTCTAGTTGTTTTTCTAGGTCACGTTGCTTATCAGCCATAGTACGGACACGCTGCGCTACTTCAGGACGTTTTACTTTCAGCTGACTTGCCAACTCACTTAGCTGTTGCTCGCTTTGCTGAATGTTTTTGACCGCATTCATACCTGTGACAGCTTCAACTCGGCGGATACCAGCCGCAATACCAGACTCACTGGTGATTTTTAGCACACCGATATCGCCCGTACGCTGTACATGCAAGCCACCGCATAGCTCGATAGAGAAAGGCTTGCGCTGACCATCAACGATACGGTCTGTACCCATGGTTAGGACTCGAACGTCACTGCCGTACTTTTCGCCAAACAGCGCCATAGCGCCTTGGTTCATCGCTTCATCAATCGACATGTGCTCGATACGGGCAGGGGTGTTGGCTTGAATTTGCTCATTAACGAGACGTTCAACACGCATGATTTCAGCAGCGCTGACAGGTTTGTCATAAGCAAAGTCAAAACGTAGTACTTCGCTTGAGACCAATGAGCCTTTTTGCGTGACCGCGTCGCCTAGCACTTCTCTTAGCGCTGCATGCAATAGGTGAGTGGCCGAGTGGTTTTTGGCACTGGCTGCACGAATGCTAGACAGTACTTGCGCTTCAGCGGTTTGTTTAGTACTAATATCACCCATGGTCACGACACCATAATGGATAATCGCCTGTCCAGATTTTTTGGTATCTTGTACTTCAAAGACGCCAGATGCTGTACGGATTTCACCAAGCTCACCAACCTGACCACCACCTTCAGCGTAAAATGGGGTGCGATCTAATACCACAACGCCTTCCATGCCTTCTGTTAAGCTGTCTGCTAGGTTGCCGTCTTGATAAAGCGCGTCAATAGTCACGCCGTCTTCTTCAAGCTGCTCATAGCCGATAAATGTCGTTGGCGTTTCTACTTGGATGACACTGCTGTAATCGACGTCAAACTTGCCAGCATTACGCGCACGCTCACGTTGTGCCTGCATATGCTCGTCAAATTCTGCTTCATCAATAGCAATACCACGCTCACGAGTGATATCTGCGGTCAAATCAAGTGGGAAACCATAGGTATCATAGAGCTTAAATGCAGCTTCACCAGATAGCGTATCGCCATCTTGTAAGCCTTCAAGTTCGCTGGCAAGTAAACGTAAGCCTTGAGCCAATGTTTTAGCAAACTGTGCTTCTTCTTTTTGAATAGCACTTTCGATGACGCTTTGTTTGTCTTGTAGCTCAGGATAGGCACTGCCCATTTCAGCTACAAGCGGCGCAACCATCTTATAGAAGAACTCGCTATCAGCGCCAAGCTTGTTGCCATGACGTACCGCGCGACGAATGACACGGCGCAATACATAGCCGCGACCTTCATTACTTGGCGTAACACCATCAGCAATCAAAAATGCTACAGCACGAATATGGTCGGCGATGACTTTCAATGATGATTGTTGCTCATTATTGATCTCTAAGATGTCAGCTGCTGCATCCATCAAATGGACAAACAAATCGATTTCGTAGTTGCCATGAACGCCTTGCATGATGGCACTAATACGCTCAAGCCCCATGCCTGTATCGACGCTAGGTGCTGGCAGTGGTAATAGCGTGCCGTCTTTTTGACGATTGAACTGCATGAATACGCAGTTCCAAATCTCAATATAGCGATCGCCGTCTTCTTCTGGCGTACCTGGCAAACCGCCTTCGATATCGGCGCCGTGGTCATAAAAGACTTCGGTACAAGGGCCACAAGGACCAGTATCACCCATCGTCCAAAAGTTATCAGAAGCGTAAGGAGCCCCTTTGTTATCACCAATACGAATGATGCGCTCACTTGGAATGCCGATGTTTTTATTCCAAATCTCAAAGGCTTCGTCGTCAGTTTCATAAATAGTCACATAGAGACGATCTTTATCAATCGCTAACCACTTATCTGAGGTCAAAAACTCCCAGATATACTCGATGCCTGCTTGCTTGAAATAATCACCAAATGAGAAGTTGCCAAGCATTTCAAAGAAAGTATGATGACGTGCGGTATAGCCGACATTATCCAAATCATTATGTTTGCCGCCAGCACGTACACACTTTTGAGAGGTTACCGCACGTGTATAGTCACGTGGTTCCATACCCAAAAAGGTTTCTTTAAACTGATTCATACCGGCATTGGTAAATAGCAATGTCGGATCATTGTGTGGAATCAAGCTAGACGATGAAACTTGGGTGTGCTGCTTGCTTATGAAAAAATCGATAAAGGCTTGGCGAATATCGGCTGAGCGAAATGGCTGGCTCACAGCGGCTCCTTACTGACGGATAGAATTGAGTAAATGACATAAAATAATTTTGCAAGCGATTTTAGCACAAACGCCCAAGCTCTTGGTACAAGAGTTATAACTACTAGGTTATTATACGTGTGCTAGTCATTGCCTAATTTATAGAGTATGCAAACTAGTTGGTCAAAATTGCAGCATCCGTTTCATCCAATTTGTCTTGTGTGGTTGGATTGGACTCGATTACTTGTACAGGCAAATAACGTAATTGGAGCTTGATTGGCAAGTACTCTGGGAAATTCTCTGCCATATCATTAGTAATGAGCGTTTCAATCTGGCGTACGTCATATGAACTCGGCAAAGTCTCTCCACGTACGATTGCTCGCACCACTTGGTTCTCTTCTGAGGTATCAAACTGCGTATTGGTCAATACATTGCCTTGGTCGATAAAGTAGTTGTTGATGGCTTCTTTTACACTACTCTCAAATACTTGCTGCTTGGCATTGGTCTGTAGATTGATGGTTAAGTAGGCACCTAAGCCACCAAGTAGCAACAAGGTCACGGCATTGCGCTGCAAAAAGGTCAGATAAGTATTGGATTTATAATCGTCATCGACCAAACGACGGAAGCCTAAGACCCATAATACAAGCGCGTTGGTAAACTGGATAGCAAGAATGTTAGTCGCTGCCAATAATAGCGCACCAAGCCCGAGTTGCATCTCGCCATTAGCGAGCAAGATACCACTAGCTGCCAGTGGTGGTACTAAGGCTGTGGCAACCGCAACGCCAACAACCGCAACCGAGAGATGCGGAGATACCATCGCATAAGCACCAGCTGTACCACCTGCTAAGGCAATCATTAAATCCATAGAGGTAGGCTGGGTACGTGATAGGATTTCTGCCGTTAGCGGTTGGTCTTTGTGTAGCCAACCAACGATAAAGCCGACCAATACCACCAGCGAGACACCGATAATGACGGTAAAAAGCGACTTACGCAGTAAGGGCATACGGTGATCGATAATCGCTAGCGCTATACCCGTGATAGGGCCTAGCATCATCGCAACCAACATAGCTCCGATAACCACGGCTGCTGAATTGGTCACTAGCCCATAACTGGCAATGATGGCAGACAAAATATTCATGATGAAGTACATCTTGCTAGGCAGTGCGTTCGCCTCAATCCTAACCCGTACTTCTGGGTAATCTACCTTTTGATTGCTGAATTGCTCGGCGACAAACTGCTTATAAGATTCAAGCTTGGCTTCTTTTTCCTCTTGAACCTCATCCTCGTCACTTTCATCTTGAGACTTTTGAGCGTCGCTGTCTTCTACATCGGTGTCTTTACTTTGACTTTTATCTTCTGAATTATTCTCTTGATTGTCATCATCGCGACTAGATTCATTTTTTGTCTTTTGTTGATTGGCTGTTTTGTTATCTGATGACTGTGCTGCGATGTTTGTGTCATCAGCAGGGTCATCGGCAGGGTCGTCTTCTGCTTCTACCGTTACTTCAGCACCACTATCATCTTGAGCACTTTTTTCTGTTATTTCTGCCGTATCCGACTGGAAGAAATCGGACTTTTCTTTCGCTTCTATAGTTTCTGACTCTGCAACCTCTGATGCTTCAGTATTTGATTGTGACTCAGGTTCTGTCGACTCCAATGTTGCTACGACCACATCGTCACTGATGGTTTCCATCGTTATCTCGGCGTCAGGTGGCTGCGCACATTCAGTGTCTACTTCGGAGTCTGTTTTGCTATCTGTATCAGTCGATTGCTTGTGTTGATTGTCTTCGCTTTCATCGTGATCGACAGCATCATCATCAACTACTAGGTCAATTATCGCGTCTTGATCTTGAGAAGCGTTAGTAGTGACAGATGAATCTTTTGGATCCAATGAGTTAGGCGCAGTGTTTTTTTTAGATGAGGACATAGCAGATAACATTCTTAGTAGATAAAGAAAGTCATTATTGTAATGATAAATAGATAAAGATATAGGAGATTCTTGAAAATATAAAAAAGAGTTGAGAGAAGGTGGGGGTAAGAACTGATGTTTCTTATGATTAAGTCTAAAACCTTAATAATAGCATGGTTTTTATTCAAAAGTCATTCAATATAGATGCTACAAGGGTTCACGGTAAATACTTACTTTTTTTGTGGAATTGAGGTTAAATATATTATATCCTCAATAAAGATAAGGAATAACTTATGAACTGGCCATTATTTTCTGTCATATACTCAATGACAGCCACCGTGACTATTGGGCTTTTTATGATCGGAGCTCTCGTTACAGGGTTCGATGAGATATTTCATATTCAAATAGCGGTGGGATTGGGTTTTTTGGCTTCAATACCTGCAGGGTTATTCTTTACCAAAAAAATTGGCAGTATTACTGGCAATGAGGAAGGCTATAAGACATAAAGGCGAACAGTAAGACACAAAGACAAGCAGTGTTATCGATGTGAAGTGGAACCGCCCATCAACAAACAAAAAAAAGACCTCAATATTGAGGTCTTTTTTATCATTAAAAATACTTGATAACTAGTATCGAAGCTAGTTTTAATACAGTTCTATTTATTGAAGTTCGACAACTGCGCCATTTTCGATATTGGCATACACTTCTAACACATCCCAGTTGGTCAAGCGAACACAACCTGCTGAGCCCTGACGACTGATACCTTCAGGTACTGGTGAGCCATGTAAACCGTAAGAAGGCTTAGATAATCCCATCCAAACGACACCGACTGGGTTGTTTGGTCCTGGTGCTATCATATGAACTTTCTTTTGAGCGCCTTCACCGACGGTTGATTTATACCAAGGCATTTTTACTTTATTGATAATTTTGAACTTGCCTTTTGGAGACGGTGTGGCATCGCTACCGACGGTCGTCGGATAAGTAGCAACCAATTTGTCACCATTATAGGCATACAATGTTTTGTCGGCTTTGTTGGCAACCACGCGATTGATACGTTGGTTCAGCTTGTCACGAGTATTTAGTACTGTGATAGTCTCGCCAACAGCGTACTTTTTATTTTTGTTGAGTTTATCTAAGTAACGTACATCCATATGGAAACGTTCACCTAGCATCTCTTTAATGTCTTGATAATAAAGACCTTTCATTTTTGACTTCGCTTCCGAACCAGAAGGGGTAGTCGCAAAATTGGTATTGATATCGTCTGCGGTCAACGTATAAGTGACCAGTACAGGTTTGTTCGCAGGGATATTTTTAACCAAGGCATCCCAAGTTTTTTGGTCCATTTTACCAGTCGCTGGCAAGCCTTTCATCGTTTGGAAGTTAACAAGGGCTTTTTTGCTGTTCATACCCCAACCGCCATCGATAGGACCAGGAGAAGCATGGTTCCAATCGAGCAGCGCCTGCATTTTGATGGTCATCGCTGAGTTGACTTTCATATTAGGTGACCAGACAGCACCATTCACTTGCTTAGCATAGTTCGACAAGTTCAGCGTTGTGTGCTTCTTACCATCCTTGTCTTCGATGTTTTTGATGGTTGGATCATCGCTAAAGTCTTGACGCTTCTCACTCTCTGGTAACTCAAAAGCGAGTGGATCAGACGAGTCGATAGATGATAGGTCGCTAGGCGCCGCGACGGCTTGACCTTCACTAATGTCATCATTGCGGTCAGCTTGCTCATCTTTACGCGTTAGTTCTGCTGCACTCATATTATCAGCAACTGGGGCTGGCACGTTTTGGTTGGCTTCTTGCTTATTATTGATAAGCTGGTTCATGCTGTCGACTGGTTTCGCTTTCTCTGTATTTAACTGTACAGTAGCAGCGCCATCTGAGCGACTACGGTTTTCTTGCACATTAAGGCTAACCTTTTTTGCAAGACCTGGCATAGCGTCAGCCGTGCGTACTGGCAATGTGCGAGTACTATCGGCAGGTGCAGCAAGTGCGGCTACACTAGCACTTACAGCTGCGATAGATATGGCAGTAATAATTGGCTTTATTTTCATCATATTGAGTCACTTGTGGTTGCTACTAATGCGGCTATTATGCGCATAATTTGATTGCATCGCAAACTTTTGACACATCTTTTTGCATTTAAGACTTGCCAAACGTCAACTGCTGACGTATTCGCTACAGTTGGGTAATAATTTAACCAAGGTGTGTATGGCGTCGTGCTCGATTCTTACGCAAACTATTCATTATTCGCACTATTTTTTGTGCAAGTAAAAATGACAGTTATTGGCGCTACTAGAGGTTTACGTCTATAATGTATGACTGAATTTTATTTAATATAACGATTTTTAGCAAAAAGCAATTTAACCCGCTAGCAGTTAATCCACAAGGTGCGATATGTCAGAAGACCAAACAATGAGTGCAGAAGAGTTTCAAAACCAATACTTCAATGATGAGTCTGAGGGCTTAGACGGTGAGATGGAGTATGATTTAGAGACTGGACTTCTTGGTGAGCACGATGAATTTGCTAACTTACATTTAGAGCTAAACGAAGCACGAGAGCAGCTCGTCAGTATTCGCGACTTTATTCGTTTTTCAGTCACACAGCTGCGTAATTATGACGTTGTTGTTGCACAAGGCACGACCGATGAGTTTGCAGAAGCGTCAGCCATTGTCTTGCATTCTTTGTCTCTCGATTGGTCTGCCAATGAGCAGATTTTAGACTGTCGTCTGACCACGTCTGAAAAGCAGTTGGTACTAGGGCTGTTAGAAGAGCGTATCGCTGAACGTAAGCCGTTAAGTTATTTGATTAACTTGTCGTACTTCTGCGATTTGCCTTTTTATGTTGATGAGCGTGTTCTTATCCCGCGCTCACCGATTGCAGAGTTGATTCGTCAGCAGTTCCATCCATACTTTGAAGTTACCGAATTGGCCAAACCACTGGGTGTCAGTCCGAACGAAAAGTCAGCGGTATTCTATGATCATGGCTTGGATGTAAAGCAATTGTCGCAGCCTGAGCGTATCTTGGACTTGTGTACTGGCTCTGGTTGTATCGCAATCGCGCTTGCTACCCGTTTCGTTGATGCGTTGGTCGATGCTGTTGATATTGATAAAGGCGCGTTAGAAGTGGCAATGGTCAATGTCGATCATCATGACCTTGGTCATCAAGTAAACGTAATCGAGTCTGATTTGTTTGCCAAGATACCTGCTGAGAACCAGTATGAGCTTATCGTCACCAATCCACCGTACGTGGACGCCGCTATCATGGCAGATTTGCCGCCTGAGTTCTTATATGAGCCTGAGCATGCACTTGCAGCTGGCCAAGACGGCTTAGATTTGGTACATCGTATCTTATTTGAAGCGCCAGATTACCTTAGCCCAGATGGTTTACTGATCTGTGAGGTAGGTGACAGCGAATGGGCACTAAAACAAGCCTATCCTGAAATCCAGTTTGATTGGTTGAAGTTTGCACATGGCGGGCATGGTGTCTTTGCGATTACCTATGATGAGCTAGTTTCAAACCGTCAATTGTTTGCCTCTTATGTTCAGCTATTAGATAGTCTTAAATAGCTAAATATTAGCTTGAATGGGCGTCGGCTGCACGAGTCGAAACTATAAGCAACAATACAATCACTCATTATAAGCAACACAAGCAATCATCATAAGTGGCATGAGTGATTGGTCAAATAGTCATCAGTAGCGTTTACTTGTTTAAGGACAGTTATGGCAGGCAATAGTATTGGGCAGGTTTTTACGGTCACCACTTGCGGTGAGTCACATGGCGCAGGCCTTATGGCCATCGTTGATGGCGTACCACCAGGTTTAGCATTATCTGCAGACGACCTACAAGTAGATTTGGATCGTCGCAAACCGGGTACGTCTAAGTATTCAACCCAGCGCCGTGAGTCTGATGAAGTTGAGATTATCTCTGGCGTATTTGAAGGCAAAACCACAGGTACGTCTATCGGTTTATTGATTCGCAATACCAATCAAAAATCTAAAGACTATAGCGATATCAAAGATACTTTCCGTCCTGGACACGCTGACTATACTTATAGTATGAAATATGGCTTCCGTGACTATCGCGGTGGCGGTCGCTCGTCAGCGCGTGAGACGGCTATGCGAGTGGCTGCTGGTGCTATCGCCAAGAAATACTTGCAAGAACGTCTGGGTGTACAAATCCGTGGTCACGTGACCCAAATCGGCAATGAGCATAGTAATGTCTTAGACCCAAGCCAAATTGACTGGGAATTTGTAAATAGCAATCCGTTCTTCTGTGCAGACAAAGAAGCGATTGGCCGTTTTGAAACTTTGATTGATAACTTGCGCCGTGAAGGCACTAGCTGTGGCGCGCGCCTTGATATCATTGCGAGCGGTGTGCCAGTAGGCTTAGGTGAGCCAGTATTTGATCGTTTAGATGCAGATATTGCTCATGCGATGATGAGTATCAATGCGGTTAAAGGCGTCGAGATTGGCGATGGGATGGCGGTGGCAGGTCAATTCGGACATAGCGCTCGTGATGAGCTGACGCCAGATGGGTTTGCAGCCAACCATGCTGGCGGTGTCTTGGGCGGTATCTCATCAGGCCAAGATATCCGTGTGAGTATTGCGCTAAAACCAACGTCTAGTATTACCACTGCTGGCAAGAGCATCAACACTCAAGGTGAAGCAGTTGATATGCTGACTAAGGGTCGTCATGATCCTTGCGTTGGTGTGCGTGCTACGCCTATTGCCGAAGCAATGCTAGCGATTGTAGTGCTTGATCATTATCTGCGTCACCGTGGTCAAAACGCGGATGTGAAGCCGCCAGTACAATCGATTACTTAGTATTTTTGTCGTAGAGTAATCAGCCCTTTGTTGTTTCCAGTAGTTTAATACTAGAAATAATAAAAGGCTCTTTTATGTCCAAATAAAATACAGGTGTTACCTAAACACAATTAATGTATTGAGCGAGCAAGATATCAGGCTGCCAGTTGATACTCATCAATAGCCACGCACTGCTGATGTCTAAATACCAATAATAACCGCTGACTAGGAATCGCTAGCCAATGACCAAACTCAATACTATCGACGCCTTGGCTCGTTAATGTTTGTGTACAATGATGACGGCTAAGGCCGATTAGGTTATTGATAATAGGGTTATCCGTTAATTGATGTGACATAGATTTTCTACTCCTCATTTACTTTACGAATTTGAAGGTTCAACAGAACCTAGTGCTATCGTAAAACAAAGAAGTAGAAATCCTGTGTAGTCATGATGGAAAGTTGATGAATCCATATATAGTCATTCCACTATAAAAGTATTACAGCGTTAACCTCGCTTGAAGTATCACATATACATCTGCACTCGGTTGCCTTGTACTACTCTTAAATTGAATCGACTATAAGTTATTATTCTCAAGCTAGTGGTAGGGTGACACTAACCATCACACCAGAACGCTGGCTTTTACTAGTATCAGAGGCTTTATCATCATTGGCATGGATATTATTGAGGGCTACCTGACCACCATGATGTTCAATTACTTGCTTTACTAAGGTGAGTCCAAGGCCCGTGCCTTTTTTAAGCGTATTACTACTATGGTCAGTTTGCCTCAGCTCAGTTGTTGGATATACCGAGTCTGTATTTAAGTTATTGCTGTCTGTTTGAGATGATGGTTGGTCTTGATGAGACAAGCTAAAGTAACGCTCAAATGCTTTGGCTATAGCATAATCAGGCAATAGCTTTCCATCATTAAATATATCGATGGTTACCGTTCGCGCTGTGCTGTGCAACGAGATATCAACAGTGTTATCAGCAAAATGAATGGCATTATCAAGCACATTTTGCAGTACTTGTATTAACCAAAATTGGTCAGCATACACGCTGGTCGATGCCAGTACTTCTACTGGCAAGTTTGCAGTATTGTTCACATTCTTATTATCAATATGTATATCGATAGGGTATAGATTCTGCTGTTGCTGCTTGGCTGTATTATCTCTGATCAGACTTTGCAAAAGCGGTAATAGGGGAGTCAATTGTCGGTTGAGCTTAAAGGTAGGCTGTTCTACTTTAGCAAGCAACAGAAGTCGGTCGATGAGCTGTTGCATTTTTACACTTTGCTCACCAACCGTCTCAATGAGCATCTGCCGATCTTCATCATCTAGTTTATTGCCATCTAGTCCATCGTCCTCTAACAGCTCACTACTGGCACGTATGGCAGTCAAAGGGCTTTTTAGCTCGTGGGTCAAAGTATGGACATAATCAGTGACGTAAGCACGGTTTTCGAGTCGATGCTTCATAGTCTCGATGGTATCTGTCAGGCTATTTAATTCATGACCTAGATAGAAATAGGGCTTTTTGGTGTCTTCTGCCAATGCACTGGTATATTGAGTCACTAAGGTAATACTTTGCTTAAGCCACCATGCTACTAGACCTGCCAGTATAAGGGCGGCGATACTGATAAGTAGTGCGGTGATAAGCATGCGGTTACGAGTGTCATCTAAATAAGGCAATACGCTAGCGACAGGCTTACCGACACTGACCACGCCAATGATATCTCCAGACGGATTTTTGATGGGCTGAGCCACATACATGACTGAACCATCGCGCCGCTGATAATCTCGCAGCGTGCTTCTTGCGCCGTATTGTCCTTTTAACGTGAGATAGACATCGTTCCAGCGTCCATAGTTCTGCCCTTCATTATTATCAGGTTTGGGCAGGGAGTCGTAAATGACTATGCCGCTACTGTCTGTCACATACACGCGAAAGCTACTGTAGCTTTTGGTTTGATCGACAGGACTGAGCGTTTCATTCATCGCTGGCATGCCGACAAATGCAGCATCAAGTTGCGCTTGATATTCCTCGTCATATAACTGTCCTGTAGATAACGGCACCTGTAGACTGGCCGCGAGTAATTTACTGGTGTCTAAGAGCGTGTCTTCGATGACTTGTTGCGCGGTTGGCTTGACGTAGCCAAACAATTGAGTAAACACGACCACGCCGCATATGACGAGCACCAACGCAACGGCTAGCCAAATTCTAAAAAATATACTTAAATTGAGCAGTCGTTTGCGTTTAGGGGCTTGCTGAGCAGTACCAATAGGATGCAGTTTGGCATACCAATTACTTTGGTCGTTATGAATAGCATTTTCAGCAGGATTGGTTTTATTATTCATAAACTAGCAGCCACTGTTAAGCGGGACATAATGCGTAACCCAGTCCGCGATGCGTATGGATGACATCGATATTCACATCTACCATAGCAAGCTGTTTACGAATTGATTTGATATGACTATCTATCGTGCGTGCCAAACGGTGGTCAGGATAGTCGCTTACTGCGCTAAGTAATTGCTCACGGCTAAAGACTTGCTGCGGTGCTTGTAATAGTGTCAGCAAAATTTTGCGTTCTGTATTACTAAGCTCAAGCTTTTGCTCTTGCCACGTTAATGAATAGTTGAGCGGTTGATAATGCCAAACACCAGATTGGTTCTCAAACGTTAATGCTTGTCCTGATAGATTATTCGAGGAAGTAGTATCAGTACTGTTATCTGAGTTTATGGTATGAGAGCCTGACTGTTGAATCAGCTGTTCACGTCGCCAAATGGCTTTTAAACGCGCGACCAACTCACGTGGACTAAAGGGTTTGGCGCAATAGTCGTCACCGCCCATCTCCAATCCCAAAATACGATCGACCTCATCGCTACGTGCTGTCAAAAACACGATAGGCAAATCTTTTAAGGCGTCGATATCAGGTGTGTGACGTATTTGCTGACATAGGCTCAAGCCGTCACCATCTGGCAGACCGACATCCATAATGATCGCCGACAGATCTTGTGCTTCATAACTATGCAGCATGGGTAACACACTACTGGCATTATCCAACCAAGTTATTTGCCAACCTTCGCGCTTGCAGGTGACCTTGAGTGACATCGCGATCGCAGGATCATCTTCTACCAGTAAAATATGGGTCATAGTCTCTACATCGTCTTATAAGCTTAATAAATTATCGTAGCACAAAACAGCAGACTGCTCTTGCTGCCACGAGTTAAATGGTGTGAAAAGTTAATGGAAAAATAAGATATTAAGTGGACGGTTTGCGATGTGACCATTTTGATACATTTAACAAAAAGGCCAGCTCAATGGGTAAGCTGGCCTTGATAACGAAGATTAAGCATGGTTGTTTATTAATAGACTAAGCGAAAACCTATTTAAGACCTTTGCAGTTGGCATAGTAGCTCACTGTAGCGGGCCAATCTGAAAAAATACCTTGGACACCGACGTCCTGCGCTAGTACGTCAATATAATTCATCATATCACCATCATTGTTGATAGCATCACCAAGACCACTATAGTACCAATCGCCACCATCGGTTAATGGTCCTGAACGCTCTATCGACCAAGTAATAATTTTTAGACCATTGGCTTTGGCTTGTTTTGCGTATTCTGATGGTTGCATATTTCCTTTACCATCAGTAGTGACTAACAACCAAAGTGCTGGTGCAATGGTGTTGATGCCACGTGCTTTGATATCAGCCAATGAGTGCTTCCATGTGGCTGCGTCATCTTTATCAAATGTTTTATCCTTAGCGGTCTCATTGCTGTCATCAATAAGATAAACGGCATTAGCCCCATAAGCTGGCTCGTTTTTGATCCAGTAATCCAGATCTTCTATATTAAATGACTGGGCAAATACATCGCTTGCAGGTACATCCGCTGCCTTATAAGTATCTATCAGCTGTTGGCGGTAATCGTTCAAACGATAGCCATTAAACGGCATGGTCACTGCAGGCGCTTTTAGCTCAGGCGTGTGCTTCATACCTAGCTTGCGTGCCAACGCGATATGCTCCTTTAGAGTTAACACTTTGCCATTTTGCGAGTACAAATCCGTTCGCCAAGGCGCGGTTGCGTTCATATATTCGGTAATGCTGGTTGCTTTTTTATTGGCAGCATCCATCTTACCCGTCAAGGTTTTAAACTGAGCAGCGCTGATATCTGAGGTACGGCATTCGATACTATCGGCATTAGTAAGTTTGCCTTTAGCATCTAATATGGGCGGTACAGTGCATTGGTTTGCTAGCGGCGTGGTTAGAATATTAGTAGTGGTGTGCAAATCGTTTTGGGCATGACGACAGACAAGCTCACCATCATTGGTAAAAGCGACATCACATTCCAAGATGCCAGCACCCATTTGTGCTGACGCCACGTAGCTATCATAAGTATGTTCAGGGAGCTGTAATGGCGCACCTCGATGCGCAATAGAGAAGTCTGTCTTACTTGGCAGTTGCCCCCTGCATGCCTGTAGCTCTTCTTTTAGTGGTCCTTCGTCCATATCGTTTATCAGATAAAACGGACGCACTCCATAGGTATATGCGACAGGTGAGGACAATTGTGGCTGTGATTGTGGTTGCGCTGTCGATAAAGGGGCTTTTGATGTGAGCACTGAGCGGCTGTCAGTAGTGCAGCCTACTATCAATAATGAGCTGATCAGCGTTAAAGGTAAGGCGAGATTAATCTTATTAACTTTAGCCAGCGTGTACTTACTCAGCTCAAGCGCTGATTTATTAGAAATTGTCATGTAAAATGTTCCTGCAAAATTATAAAAAATCCCATCGGTCAGATTGATAGGAATTGAAAAATTAACGTTTGACTATTGGTTGCTACTTGCCAAAAGAAGCAAAAAGTCGTGCATTCTTGTAAGAACTTAGCATTAATGCGGATACAATTGTAGGCACATGTACTAAAGAATAGGCAGCTGACAGTATTTGAGCTTAATAGTACTGAGCTTATCGGTCGTAAAATCATACGTGTCTTCTTATACTGTTCACATTTTTGCTATTGACCATTTAGTACCTCACTATTGACCATACTCTCAAACTAACAGATGATATTGACCATATAATGACACACACATTATTTTGGCAAAAAATATAGAAATGCTTAAGGCATATCTCACTACATTATTAAGGATAACTATGAGTAACTATTTAGACGCCGTCGTCGTTGAGCACAATCCCTCTCAAAAAAAGATAGATCGCGCGGTGATTTGGCTACACGGCTTAGGTGCTAGCGGTCATGATTTTGAGCCAGTTGTACCGCAGCTTGGGTTGGCTGATGATATGGCAGTACGTTTTATCTTCCCACATGCACCTAAACGCCCAGTCACAGTAAATGGCGGCATGGTGATGCCAGCATGGTACGACATCATAGAGATGAGTCTAGAGCGTAAAGTAGATGTGGCTCAGATTCAAGAGTCTGCTCAGCAGATACAAGATTTGATTAGTCGTGAGATAGAACGCGGCGTGTTACCAGAGCATATCGTTATCGCAGGGTTTTCGCAGGGCGGGGCAGTTGCGTACCATGTGGCACTTGGCTATCCAAAACGTTTGGCTGGCTTGATGACGCTCTCTACCTACTTAGCAACCAATGACAATATTGAGTATAGTGCTGCCAATAAAGATATGCCGATTTTGATTGAGCATGGTTCTCATGATCCAGTTGTGCCTGTCATCCTAGGTGAGCAAGCCCAGCAGTTATTGTCGGCAAAGAACTATAATGTGTCCTACAATACGTATCCGATGGCACATCAAGTCTGTATGCCGCAGATTCAAAATATCGGTAAATGGTTAAACACTGTTTTGGCGTAAATTATTAAGCTGTAACGTAATGTAATGCAGGCTACTTATAGGTTGAAACATAACCGATATCTCCTATATAATAGCCAGTCTTATTGGGGATGTTCTGGCTTCGACGCTGGTGATGAAACTCAATGATGCATGTCGAGAGTGTATGTCCTCTCGTTAATCAAACATATATTGTTATAGTCGCAAACGACGAAACTTACGCTCTAGCAGCTTAAACCCTGCTTACTTAGTTGCTGATCACCTACAGTTGGTTAACTAAGTTGAAGCGTCCGCATGTAGGCTCGCCACAAGTGATTGTCTCAATTGCTTGGGTTCAAAAGTAGAGAATCGTCCAATCCATCCTGACTGTCGGATCGGTGCGGATTAAAACTAAAGACAGAAACTAAACATGTAGATTCATGAGCGTAATGCTGGCGGACGCGGGTTCAACTCCCGCCATCTCCACCAAACATTAAAAATCCGATCACTTAGGTGGTCGGATTTTTTTTGTCTAAATTTTATGGTCAATTAAGCGAGTCATGATGCTAATGAATTTTTGATGAGAAAATAAGAACTATTTATATAGAGTAATCATTACGTCTTTAAAGTTGAATCACAATTTTTTGTTGTCTATGGAGAACATAATATTAACTTGTCTTAAAGAATAATTCTGATTATTCTTAGTTGAAGCCTATTCTTCGCATCAGGCGATGCAGTAGCAAGAATGAGCGGACTTTCAAATAACTACAGGGAATGTATTATGTTAGGAAAAATGATGTATCAGCCATTGCTGATCAGTGGTTTAATCGAACACGCTGCCCGTTATCATGGCGATACGGCGGTTTTGTCCAAAGAAGTCGACGGACAGATGACTCATACCAATTGGCGCACTGTCTCAGATAACTCAAAACGATTGGCCAATGCATTGGCTACACTGAGACTTAAATCATCAGAACGCATAGCAACTTTGGCTTGGAACAATCGTCGTCATTTAGAAGCTTGGTATGCCATTTCAGGTAGTGGCATGGTTTGCCATACTATCAATCCACGTTTGTTCCCCGAGCAGCTTAGCTACATTATCAATGACGCTGATGATCGTGTACTGTTTTTTGATACTACTTTCCTGCCGCTAATCATGGCAATCAAAGAGCATATCAAAGGTGTTGAACACTTCATTTGTCTAAGTGATCGAGATGATAGTGTCGTAGAAAAACTGCCTAATGTACTGTTCTTTGATGAGCTATTAGCAGAAAACTCGACTGACTTTGATTGGCCTCAATTCGATGAAGCAACAGCTAGCTCTTTGTGCTATACATCCGGAACTACCGGTAACCCTAAAGGAATTTTATATACGCATCGCTCTTCTGTGCTACATGCGATGGCGTTATGCATGCCTGATGTCTCTGCGCTCTCTGCACAAGATGTTTTGTTACCCGTAGTACCGATGTTCCATGTCAATGCGTGGGGCACACCTTACGCGGCTGCCTTGACTGGTTGCTCTCTCATACTTCCTGGTCCAAATCTCGATGGTGACAGCCTAGTATCTCTCATTGATGATTGTCATGTCACGGTTGCTCTAGGGGTTCCAACGATTTGGCAAAGTCTATTGACCGCTGCCAAAGCCAGAGGTAGTAAGCTTGATAGTATGACGCGTACCATTGTCGGAGGAGCGGCATGTCCACCATCAGTAATCAAAACGTTCAGAGAGGATTTTAATTGTGATGCAGTACATGGTTGGGGCATGACAGAAACCAGCCCACTTGGAACGATGAATCAAATAAAAGCCAAGCATAAATCGTTGAGTAAAGATGAGATTAATGAGTTGCGTAACTCTCAAGGTCGTCCACCCTACGGCGTTCAGCTACGTCTCATAGATACTGACGAGCCGCTACAGCGAGTCGAAGAAGATGGTATGTCTCAAGGTCGTTTACAGATCAAAGGGCACTGGATCATCAATGATTATTACACAGAGAACCCTGATGCGATAACTGAAGATGGTTGGTTCGACACAGGGGATATTGCAACCATTGATGCCGATGGCTATATGAATATTCGGGATCGCTCAAAAGATTTGATTAAATCTGGTGGGGAGTGGATATCGTCAGTAGAGCTAGAAAACATCGCAGTCGCCCATCCGCAGATAAGAATGGCAGCCGCTATTGCTGCAAAGCATAAAAAATGGAGCGAGCGTCCAGTATTGATTGTGGTGAAAGAACCAGATTCAGAAATCGACGAGTCGCAAGTACTGAGCTTTTACGAAGGTAAAATCGCCAGCTGGCAAATACCCGATAAAGTCATATTTGTAGATAATATTGTGCTGAATGGCGCTGGGAAAATGGTCAAAAAAGACCTGCGTGATGACTATGGCAATGTGTTATTAGGTAGCTGATTTGGCTGTTAAGAGCATAAATTGATAATGCTACTTGCCAAACCAAGTGTGTAATCTAGATAGGTTTTTTAAGAATAGTGGTATAGGTGAGTAGGGCGTTTGAGATGCTCATCATCTATATCGCTTGTCATGATCATTATTTCAAATGAGCACTGACAGGTTAAGGTACATCAGATGCATGGATTGGAATAGATAGAGCAGAACAGTATAGAACGCCAGATACAACAAAACCCCTGATATCAGGGGTTTTGTTGTTCTATAAGATAGTATAGGACTATGTAATGGTACTTTAAAAAGTTGCAAATGATACCAGTTAGAGTAATGTGAATAGCAAGCAAGATTGCAGAGTGGATTAATACAAAAATCGCTGAGCGTTCAGGCTAAAAAATAAACTGCCCTAACTATAAAAGTAAGGCGATGTATTGTTCGACTGCTATTTGAAACTTCATTGCATAGGTTAGTCTAAGCATTAGTCTATTCTTGTATATTGATCAATGCTTGTTTGTGAAAATTCGGTAAGTCTTAGTTTCTGAAAAATCTAAATCAGCTAATATTCATTAAGTTTATGCATAAGAATGAGTAGTAGTAACTTTATTCAAAAAAGAGCATATATTTATTTACAAACTATACCGATATGTTGTTTGATAGTATCAAATTTGTAAGCATACTGGATGGTATCATGAATCATATTTTCAAAAAAGTTTGGAATAAGTCTCTTGGTTGTATAGTTGTAGTGTCAGAAAATGCTAAAAGCGGCGGTAAAACCAACAATATTACGGGCACTATTGCCCGAGTAACTGGTCTGAGCAACTATAAAGTACTCAGCTTAAGCTTAAGAAGCTTGGTGTTAAGTATTGCAGCGGTCAGCGTTACAAATTCGTGGGGTGCAGTTTGTCAGACTAATAGTGGTACCTATGGCAGTACATCAGTAAATCCGTCGCTAGCTTGTGGATACAGAAATACAGCATCCAAGCCATATACTACAGCCATAGGTTCTAACAATGTAGCATCTAATGAGTCTAGTACAGCCGTAGGTTTTAACAATGCAGCATCGGGGGGTGCTAGCAGTGCAGTAGGTGCTAGCAATATAGCATCAGGATTGGCTACCACCGCAGTGGGTTATTATAATAGAGTAAATGCTAATAATAGCACTGCAGTAGGTAATAACAACTTGGTATTATCTGAAAATAGCAGCGTATTTGGCAACAATAGTCAAGCGACCGCAATAGGAGCTACTGCTATTGGTAATAACTCACTGGCTGATGAGGCCAATACTGTCTCTGTGGGTAAGGCAGGAGCAGAAAAGCGCATTACTAATGTAGCAAATGCGACTTTAAGTTCTACTTCAACCGACGCGGTCACGGGTAGGCAGTTATTCTCAGTGGATGCACGCGTAGGAGCGAACGAGACAGCAATTACAGGTCTTGATGGTCGTGTCGTTACCAATACAGAAGATATTATTGATTTAAAATCAGGATTAGGTGGCTTAAGTGCTGGTGCCGTAGTATATGACAGCACTGACAAAGATAGTATATCCTTAGTAGGTATAACTGGAACTAAGATCAGCAATCTGCAAGATGCAGAATTAAATGCCATTTCGACAGAAGCCGTAACTGGTAAGCAGTTATACATTACCAATCAAAATATAAAGAATACCAATGATGCTATAACCACAGCCTTTGGTGGTGGCGCTGGTTTTGACAATGGTGTATTTATAGCTCCAAGCTATAGCATTCAAAATGTTAAGGCCAACAATATTGGTAGTGCTTTTACAGAAGTAGACAGTCAATTAACCTCAATCAAAAGTTCGCTTACTGGCTTAAAAAATTACGTTGATGCACAGGATATCGCTATTTTGTCGACGGCTAATGGCTATACTGATCAAAAATCCTCTGATGCAATCACAGCGGCTAATGGCTACACCGATCAAAAATCCTCTGATGCAGTCACAGCGGCTAATGGCTATACTAATCAAAAATCCTCTGATGCAGTCACAGCGGCTAATGGCTATACCAAAAGTCAGGTAGCAGCTGTACAGCAGAGCCTAGAAGAGCGTAGTCAATATATCAGTATCAATGGCAATAATGCAGTCAATAGTATGCCTACAGGTAATGCAGCAGCAGCTAGTGGTAGCCATGCCATAGCATTAGGTTTAAATACATTAGCTCAAGGCGACCAAACCATTGCTATAGGTGATGGTGCGCAAGCTAGTGGGTTGCAATCTATTAGTATAGGCACAGGGAATAAGGTAACAGGCAATCACTCAGGTGCACTTGGTGACCCTAGCGTGGTGAGCGGAAATGACAGTTATAGTTTAGGAAATAATAATACTGTCTCGGGTGATAATACTTTTGTGGTGGGTAATAATGTCAGTACCTCGGCTACAAATGCCGTAGTATTAGGCAATAACTCTAGCACTAACCGAGATAATACAGTGGCCGTTGGCTCTGCTACTGTTCAACGTCAAATTGTCAATGTAGCTGCGGGTACAGCTGATACTGATGCAGTCAATGTTAGTCAGTTACAGTCTGCACAAAGTAATGCCATTACGACATCACAGACTTATACTGATACTAAGTTTGCTAATTTGAATGATACCTTCTATAACTATGCTTATGAAAATGAACACCGTTTCCAAGAGATCGATGAGCGTTTTGAACGTCAAGGAGCGATGAGTGCTGCGATGTTAAATATGGCGACTAGTACGGCAAGCCTACAGGGTAAAAATCGAGTAGGTGTTGGTTTTGGGGTTCAGGGATCTGAGCAAGCTGTTTCGGTAGGCTATCAGAGAGCTATTAACCCCAATGCTAGCATAAGTCTTGGTGGTGCTTTTACCCAGAAAGAAACCTCTGGTGGTGTAGGCCTAGGTTTTAGCTGGTAAGACTGGGTTAATTTTTAGTTTTTAAAAAACTCATAACCTGATAGAAAAACACCTCATAAGTTGGAAACAGCTTATGAGGTGTTTTTTTATCGCATGCGTGTTGAGCGCCTTTGGTGTGACTTGACCCTTTCGTGCTTTTAGTCAAAGTCTTGGACTGTGAGTGAGTTTTTATCAAAGGTAATCATGTTTAAGTGCATCAACATAGTAGTGGTGATTATGAGAATGTAAAAGAAATAAGTAAAATTATGGTAGGTTATGGAGCCAAGATATATTTAGTGGTTGATTTTCATGGCAATCTTATTACTTTTTTTTATCAAATGGTAATATACTTAATTGATAAAATGGATTCAAGCGACACAGATATTTTATGCACTGATCAGGATTATAATTCTAATGCGCTACAAGCGCATATTAAGTAAGCTGGTTGCTTTGATAACATTCATCATGAACAGAGCGCTACACTTAGTCGCAAATACTTTTGCTAAATTGAAGAACTATAGAGCAGTTGCAACTGTATTTGACCAGCTCAAATAGAGTTGTGAAAAGACCGTGGCTTATACTTATCTCCTGTTGAACTTATGAATGTTCAACAGACTTTAATAATTATTTTAAGAAATAAGAAGGTAGTATATGATGTCTCAACGAGCTATATATCTTGGCTTCTTCTAGTTGATTGATTAATACTTGTAGCTAAAATATAGTCGATTCAATTTAAAAAAACATAGTACTTCTGGGATAAATTTTACGAAGCCTCTGGAGTGCGACGCGCACAGCAAGCGAGTAAAATTTATCCCAGTAGAAAGCTATCTTGAACGTACCTCTTTTATATTGAACTGACTATGTATTTGCGCATCTGCTCTAAACTATCAAAATATTCTCACATAAAATATTTTTCTTTAATTCTTCATAGTTGATGTTAGTGATAGCTCTTCATAGTCAAATTAGATTTCACAGGCACGTGAAAACGATACGTTTGTTTTTTGAATGAGCAAGAGATAGGTAGCGATAAGCCCAAGACTTAGTACCGTTAGGTCTAACCGTGAGATAAAGCATGGATTGGGATAGATAGAGCAGGACAGTATAGAACAGCTAAAGCCCCTGATATCAGGGGCTTTAGCTGTTCTATAAGATAGTATAGGACTATGTAATGGTACCCGGAGCCGGAACGGTAACATGTAATTAAGTGCCTGATAAATATAGGTAAATACCTATATTTATAATTTAGTACACTTGTGAGTATACTTAAGATTTGTTTTTCAGTTTTATAATTTAAGAGTAACTAAATATTATTACTTGAAGAGGTTTTAGTATAACACAAGCTATGAACGTAATACGGTACGGCAGAAGCTGTTGATAGACTTGTAACACGTATGAGGTTAGTCTGAAGCACCGCCTTGATTTAATGCTTTAGTATTATTTACAATGAGCTCATCATACATTGCCTCTATCGAATTATTGATAAACTGATTCGCTGTAAATCCACTGAAAGCCATCAATGCTTCTAATTTTGATTGGTTTGATTTATACACTTTTATCTTGCCATCGCTCACTTTACTTTTGACTTCATAACTTTTTTGACCATCCCATGCTTTTTTCATGCTGTACAGTGTGTAGCTTCTTAGAGAGAAACCTTTATTATTTTTAGTGCCTATATTAGAACTCTTAACGTTAGACAGCACGTCTAAACTTGCAAGTATAAGCTCGTATTTCTCTTCAAGATTCTGGGGGAAAAAGACCTTATTCAAAATAATATGTTGTCGATTTTCATTACTAAGGTACTTGTAAATCCAGTTGATCTGTTGAGCGTTAGTAGCATCTATCCAATCAATATCATCCTCGTAATCTAAACGATTCTTAAAATAAGCACTTTTAACAGATAGTATATCTACTGTTTTCCATTCACCTTGACGTTCAATAGTTAATGAATATGTAGGCATGTTTTTTGCATAATTAACAATAAATACGTGAATGTTATAGCGTAAGAAATTAGCGACGTCATCAAGGAGTTCATCTCTACCTTTAAAAGCTTTAATCTGCATCCATTCGCCTAACAGATGGGCTATAAATAGTGAGCAACGCAGATCATTTTTAAACCAACCTAAGTATTCCTCAGGTAGCAGATTATTAATTTTATAAGTAATCAACTCGTTAAATTTTACCAGAGGATTGTCGCAGTTTTTCAGATACATGATAAGCATATTTTTATAATCATCTGTATCTAACGATATATTTTCCCAACTTCTGCTTATCAAAAAGTTCTTAATATATAAAAGCGATTTAGCATCAAGGTCATCCATCTTGGTCAAAGAGGTATAGAATTCTTTAACCAAGGTTGTCCTAGATTGGCATGCTCTTATAAACTCATCCGTCACATATCTTAAGACTTTAGAACGAGAATAGACTATCGATGACTCGCTAAAAATTGGTATTACTTGATTATCGTAAAATACTGTTGCTGGATAAACATTATTAACTGTTGGTGGTAACTCGTTAGCCATAATGAAAAACACCTTGTTTATAATTAGAAATATTCTAATAAATAGTTATTAAAACAATAGTAAGGCCATACTATTTATCTAGTATATTTCTAGAAAAATATTACAAGAAATCCTTTGAATTTATAGCTTTTCAGTCTACCAGCTGAAAACAGCCGTTATTTAGTATAATCTGATTTTATACTTAACTCTATCTTTTTAAATTGTCTCGACCTAGCAGCAAATTCATTGCAATTTGGAGTGTAATGAATCTGCTGAGGCGCAGCTGATCTTTGTCTTCTTAGCGGGTAATATATAATATACAAATAATATAATAAGCTGATCACAAAGATCAGCTTATTCAATCATATATTCTCTTAACTAATATTTTACATATTCTCCTAGTCATATGAACTAAATACCTATAGGAGAAATATTATGAATAGCTGCTACCCATCAGAAGGAAAGGTGCTGACAGAAGTTGATCAGTTAATGATTCTTATTTTAAATAATAAAATCAAAAGTAGTCATCTAGATCCATTATTAACCTACTTATATCCAACTATGATGTATTACTACAATCATGATATTGAATACACAGAAACAATAAAATGGTTCGTAGCTGTTGGGCAGCTACTCAAGGGTAAATACGAAATGTGGGAAGTAACTTGGGATCAGCAATCAACTGATGCCTTTATATATGAAACTCAAAAGTATCTACCTGAGCACCGTCTTAATCGAAAAGCTTTTTTACTACAAGAAAAACGAAATACAAATACTCTTCAAGAGTATTTGACACAACTATTAGAGCACTATTCACGTTTGCTCGTGATCAGAATAGATTTGCAGTATCAAGTTAAATACAGCGGTCAGATTAGTGTCAGCGATTTTGAAATGCATATGAAAGTGTTAAGAGAGCGTATGAGCAATCAGAAGAGCTGTTTCAGGGCACTTGAAGGATTTGCTTGGTCACTTGAACAAGGATATAAACAAACTGACAAACATGATAGTAAAGGAAGTTTGCATTGTCACTTGCTGCTTTTGTATGACGGTTCAAAAAAAGATAATGGTTATTGCGTTGGTCGTAGCGTTGGTGAGAAGTGGGTGTCTATAACTGATGGGCAAGGAAGTTACTTCAATTGCAATGATCCTAAGTATTTTAACCAGTTCAAAGAGGAAGGTACACTTGGTATAGAAATGACACGTAGAAAAGATTCTGACAAAGTTCAAAATACCATTAATACAGCCTCGTATCTCACCACAAAAAAGGACAAGTATGAGCAGCGTCTTAAAGCAAAGCTTCCCAACATGCGTACCTTTGGTCATGGCACTTATCGTAATACAAAGCGTCGAGGCCTACCACCGATAGCTAACTAATTTCGTGTATACACTAAAATAATAAATAGATTACTGTAATCGTTTTAGATTGTAGCTTTATCAAAAATGATATTGGTCAAACTATTAAACTTTACGAGATTATCATCGAGTGTAATGATAATAGTTGTGACATATCAGAGAGTATTAATGTATAAATACTCTCTAGTAAAATAGAACCAAATTTATGTATAGAAGAGTTTCAATGACTCTTCTATACATAAGCAATCATAGTCAATTTGGATTGTAGTAAAAATCAACAAGAAATTTACATATAAGACACTACTCTAGACTACTCACATATGCCATACATTAGATATTAAGGATCAATAATGACAAACAACAGGTTGTTAGTGTTTATAGCAGTTGTGCTATCAGTTTTAACCATAGCTGTGATATGGGTAGGTATAACTGTTTTTAAATCACAAGAGCCTACTACTGAGCAAGACAATGTAACTTCAGAAATTAAAGAAGTGATAGTGCCAGAAGATAGTCTACAGGATGAGATGCTAATAGAAGAGCCTTTGCAAAACGTGGAAAATATAGAAATCAGTGAAGATAGAGTAGTTGAAAATGTTGAAATTGAAGACGATGAGTATGTTTCAGCTGGTACGGGTGTTCTCTATGATGAGACAGATGATTATCATCCAGCGACTGGAGAACCACTATATTGGGTGGATGGGGTCGAAGTAACAGCTAAGCAATGGTATGAGGCAACTGGGGGCGCGGAAGAAGGAAGGTCTAGTTTAGAAGAAATTGAAGAGATGAGGCGTGGTGGCTCACCCTATTAATTTGATAGAGAATATATTAACAATCGTAAAATAATTTCAAATACATACTACTTTTGTGAGATCTAGCATTACTGTCTTAATCCTTATCTATTCTAACCATTAAAGGTCTGCTTCGTGCAGACCTTTTTTATGCCGTTAATAAAAGGAGTTCTTATGAAAGTAGATTGTCCGTACTGTCACGCGTCTTCTGTTTGCGAATCAACTGATAATGCTGCTGAGCAAGCTGTTGATCAGCTTAGTAACGTTGCTGTACTAGAAGGTGCTGTTCACGAGCTATGCCAGTCGCTTAGCTTACATCCGCTTATCAAAGTATTTCTTGGGGTGACGCTTGTCGTTGCTACCAGTTACATTAAATTCAATAACGAATCATTGCCCTTGGCGCAGAAGCCTTATCGCTGTGAGGACTGCAACAAAGTCTTCACGGTGTTCTATCCATTTGTTTAACCCTTAACTTACTATCAATACAGGAAATACTCTCATGGCACATTTAATCGAAAATATGGCTTATGTTGGTGAGACCCCTTGGCATGGTCTCGGTAATCAGCTACCTAAGAATCAACCTATCGAAGTCTGGGCACGCGAGGCTGGTATGGATTGGCGTATCGAATCATCTGATGTCAGCTACATGGCAAACAATGACAAAGGTCAAAACCTGATCTTGCCCTTTGACAATAACAAAGTCTTATACCGCTCTGACACGTTAGAACCACTCAGTGTCGTCAGTCAACGCTATCAAGAAGTACAGCCACGCGAGATCTTGGAGTTCTATCGCGATCTTACAGAGCAGTCTGACTTTGAACTTGAGACGGCAGGTGTCTTAAAGGGCGGTCGTAAGATGTGGGCATTGGCCCGTACAGGCCAGTCAGCAACCCTAAAGGGCGGTGATGTTAGTAATGGATACCTACTTCTTGCAACAGCATGTGACGGCACTCTAGCGACGACAGCACAGTTCACCTCTATCCGTGTGGTATGCAATAACACCTTAGCGATTAGCCTCGCTAATGGAAGCAGCGGTATGGTGAAAGTACCACACAGCACTTCCTTTGATGGTGACAGAGTGAAACACCAATTAGGCGTCTCTGTGAAGCAGTGGGATGAGCATATGTATCAGATGAAGCAGCTCACTCAGCGCCGCGTCACGCAGGCACAAGCGGCTAATTATCTAAACCGTGTGTTCAATGATCAGGACAATGACATCATTTTGTTTAACCGTGCTAAGAAAGAGAAGGATGTGGTGCCTAATGCCAAAGCCATGAATCAGGTGATGAGCATGTTTAATGGTCAAGGTCGCGGTGCAGACCTTGATGCGGCTCGTGATACCGCTTATGGACTGCTATGCGCGATGACGGAATTTGTTGATCATGAGCGTAGAGCAATGTCAACGGATCACAGACTAGATTCTGCTTGGTTTGGCGCAGGGGCAAAGCTGAAAGACAAGAGCCTAGAGGAAGCCTTTGCACTGATTGCCTAGATTCTACTAGTAAATTTAATCAATCAAACCACGCTTAAGGGCGTGGTTTTTTATGCCTGTTATTTCACTTACTACCAATAATAAATTTATCGAAGGAATTCATCATGAATATGATCGCATTAAACACCAGCATTCAGCCCAGACAAACTAAGCGTGCAACCGTTAAGGCTAAAGCAAACCTGAATGCTAAAACTGTCATAGAAGACATACCCAAAGCGAAGCATAAACCAGTTAAACCGTCCGCTAGTCATTCGGTAACGGCCAAGCGTCTAATCAATACCAAAGGCTTAAGCCATGAGAAGTGGCTTGAAGTTCGCAAGCAAGGTATTGGTAGCTCGGATGCTGCCGCTGCCTGCGGCATCCATCCGTATTTATCAATGCTTGAGCTATGGATGATCAAGACAGGACGCATGACCTCGAACATCGATGAGAGCATCGAAGGCTATTCGCCACTTTACTGGGGCAATATCTTAGAGCCGATGGTGGCTAAGTTCTACCAAGAGCATACAGGCAATAGGGTACGCCGAGTCAATGCCATCTTGCAGCACCCTGATCCTGACAAAGCCTTTATGCTAGCTAACCTAGACTATGCCATTACAGGCAACGATGAGGTACAGATTTTAGAGTGTAAGACCGCTGGTGAACATGGTGCCAAGCTATGGAAGCATGGTGTGCCGTTATATGTGACGTGCCAAGTACAGCATCAGTTAGCAGTCACTGGCAAACAAGCTGCGCATATCTGCGTATTGCTGTGTGGACATGAAGCCAAGATATATAAGGTTGAGCGTGATGAGCGCTTGATTGACTCTATCATGGAGCACGAGCGTCTGTTCTGGCAATACGTAGCAACAGACACGCCGCCCACACCGGATCACTCTGAGTCCGCAGCCAAAGCCTTAAAACAGCTGTATCCCATCGCTAAGCCATCAAGCAAGGTTGATCTAACGGATGATGATGGTGCTAATAAGCTGTTTGAGCAATTGCTTAGCTATCGTGACTATATGCAGGAGCTAGAAGAACGTCATGACCAAGTGAAGCATCAGCTGCAAACGCTAATTGCTGATAACGAGGTTGCCGTGTTTGAGAAAGGCGCAATCTCTTGGAAGCGCTCGAAAGACAGTGTCGGTCTTGATAGTAAAGCCGTTATCAAAGCTCATCCTGAGCTATTAGCCAAGTTCAGTAAAACAAAGCAAGGCAGCAGACGCTTCGTTGTGCTCAATGATTGAGCTGAAGATCACTCAATCATCAGCGCGGCAATCAATCAGTCAAAGCTAATGAATCAAAGCAAGCGCATAACCGCCCACCTAGCACAGGTGGGCTTTTTTATGGCTAAACATAATCTATTAAACACATAAGGAATATCACCATGATTAAAGGTCTAACAATCACTCCACCAGTTTTAGGTCGTATCAGCATAGGACGTGTCATTCAAAAAGATGGCAAGCGTTTACCTGCCAAAGACGATCAATTCACCATTACCAGCCAAGTTCAAAACAAGGATGGCTGGATCAATCATCCACTCGATGCAAAGCTACGCGAAAAGAATGACGGCAAGCTCAGACAAATACCTGTACGCATGTTGTTTAACGATCCTGAGCTTAATTTGCGAGCAGAATATACCTTGTTTGATAGACAGACCGGCCGTCCACTATGCGTGGGCGACGGTGAGCAGTGCCAACGTCGAACCAATAATGGCGTAGAGCAACTGCCTTGCCCATCACCTGATCGCTGTCCACTAGCACAAGGCGGTGCTTGTAAGCCATACGGTAGGCTGTACGCGAACTTGTCTGAGGACGATGAGATTGGCACGTTTATCTTTCGAACTACTGGCTTTAACAGCATCCGTACCTTGGCAGCACGGCTGAGCTACTTCGCAGCGGTATCAGGCAATAAGCTGTCCTGTCTACCACTACAACTCACGCTTAGAGGTAAGAGCACCACGCAAAGCTATCGTACGCCGATCTACTTTGTGGATTTAACCCTTCGTGATGACGTAACACTCAAACAGGCCGTACAAGATGCTGGGGCCATTGATAAGGAGCTGAGCGAACATGGCTTTGATCAAGCGGCATTAGAGACGGCGGCAAAGCTTGGCTATGTGAACTCGTGCTTTGGTATCGATAGCGAAGATGCCATGGAGGTGGTAGAGGAGTTTTATTCAGTAGAGACAGACGATGTTAGCAGTGGTCAACAGGGTGACTATCAAAATGGATTAGCGACTCGTGACGTAACCAGCATTGAGCAAGGGCTGCGACAGAGTGTGACGGCAGTAAGTTAGTACAGCTGACACGCATATACAGCATAAAAAGAGCTGACTCAGTCAGCTCTTTTTTTATGGCTTCAGTCAAGGCTAAGCGTGGGACTGCATGGGATGCAGTAAAAAAATATAGGACTCGCTAAGTATATGAGAGGAGATGCTCTCATTCACTTACAAGGAGAAAATCATGGAAACTTTAAACGCAGTACAGCCAGCAATCGAGCAATGCAATCATATACCACAGCTACTGAATATTAAAGAAGTTGGTAACTATACAAATCTTAGCCGCTCGACGATCTATGAGATGATTGATGAAAGCTCTAAACGCTATGATCCAACCTTTCCTAAGAAAGTACAGCTTACGCAGGTTAGGGTAGTGTGGGTAGCAAGTGAGATTGCAGAATGGATTGAATCTAAAATCAATGCGCGATTAGCCTAGTAAGTGCATCAGCCGTCTCACTCAAATGTGAGATGGCTATTTTTTTTGCTTATTGCCTAGTAATGAGCGTAGCGTCACTACTGTGGCATGATTGGTCTTATCAAGCACTGGCTTAGCGAATAGGGGCTCGTAGCTTTTCGATAAGGCAGGTTTATCGGACAATTGAGGGTGTAGTACGCTTTTACACTTTTGAGCGGTACTAGGAACATTTTGCGCAAGTATGCTAAGTAGCATACCTTCCAAGCAGAGCGGCTCTGAATATAAAATAGCAATGCCTGAATCTTTAGCAGCTTTAATATCTTCTTGCTTAATAGGAACATCGTTATCCATCAAAATAAACTTCTGGTCATAATCAACGTGACGACTCTTTTTAACCGTGTCCTTGATGATGTCGTGTGGAGAGCCACCACTCGAAAAATCTAAAGTGATTTTACTGCCAGAGCGTCTTTCATGATAGATGCCTTTCATATGACTTAAAAATGCCTTATCGTGTTCACCTTCGCCCATAACGAGTAGGGTGGTTTTGTTGGCTAACCTAGTAGGTTTGCGCTTTGCCATAATCTAGCCCCTTACAGATTTGGTATCGCGTCAAACGCGCCAGCCATGTATTTTGCATAAAGGTTATCGTCATTACGGATTCCCTCCATCTCATCAAGTCGCCAAGCTTCTGAAGCCTGCTCGTATTTTTCGACCAAATAGATTTGATGCTTGTTCAATAAATTAAACACCTCAGGGGTATGGCAACTAAAAATAAGCTGCGCATTATGAGGATTGTGATGCGAGGAGCGAAACAAATCAAAAATAGCAGGTAACAGCAGTGGGTGTAAGTCATTATCAAGCTCATCAATAATGGCTACACCACCGTTCTTAAGAACAGGCAGTATAAGCCCAAGTAAGCTATAGGCGGATTGTGTACCATTAGATTCTTCATAAATCATAAGCTCAAACGAGTCATCACCGACTTTATGCACACCAAAAGGTAGCAGTATCTCTTGCTGTTTACCTTCGTTTACCGTTATTACGCTTTTTATATTGATTTCGTCAATACCTGTATCGAACTGGCAAAGTAGCTTTTCAGCAGTTTGCTTTAGACCTTCATCCTTAGCAAACAATTCTGTCATTTCAGGTATGGACTGGCTGATACTACCAATGCGACCCATAGCAACCACATTGGTTTTATAATTATTAAACATCTCTGTAATTGCTTCTGCCAGGGGCTCATCAAGCAAATTAGCATAACTGATAAGTGAGGCATTTTTTTTCACATCATCTGCTAAAGAAGGGATAACAAAGTTACGATGCTTATAGCTAAGCTTGCCATCTTCATGCTGACGTATAAATATATAGCTAAATTGGCTACTGGTCTTTTTGTACAAGGCCTCTTTGATAACGCTGTTCTGTGTCACAGTCAGTTCATAGCGGTATTCTTCATAGACGTCATCAGAATTTTTGAGTAAAAAGCCGAGCTCAAAATAAGATTGCTTATCTTTGCTGAGTGCAAAAGGACTAAATGGTATAGGCTCTTCTGAATCAATACCACTGGTTGAGCCACACATAAACCAACGTAAAAATGCAATCGCTTTTAACAGTTGTGTCTTACCAGAGCCATTAGCACCAAGTATGGCGGTGACTTTGTTTAATCGATATTGGTCTTGCTTGGTATCAACATAAAAGTCATAGTCAGTCTTAGTAGGTTGTTTACCTAAAGTGAATGACAATTCAGTAGCATCTTGATAAGAATGAAAGTTTTCAAAGCGAATATAAGTAATCATATTAAGTCACTTTTAACAAAATATTGTGGTTTCACTGATAATATAGCATATTAATGTACATAGAGTGTTGTTGAGTTTATAAAGGAACACGTAGTTATAATGCTTGTGCTAGCTCAATATAATCTTAGAGAAATTTCTTGTAGGGGATTTCGGATGTATTAACTTATCAGACAAGAATCTGACAAGTTAATAGCAGGATGCTTGGAGTTAGATAGAAATATTAAGTATTAGGTTGCTAGGCACACTTCATAATAGATAACTGTTCATGTGCTGGTTTTTCTAACAATTCAACATGAATTTGATTTGATATAAGATTTAAAGCTGGTTGTTTGATTTTATTAAAATAAGACAGGTTTTCAGCTTCTGCTTGGGATAATTTCATACGATTGTTTGTGGTGTTCAAGTAGCCCCTATAGTTCTCTAATAAAATAGAGTATTTGTTGTGGCTGTCTTTAATTAGCGTTTGAGAAAGCTCGTATTGACCAAGCCTATGAGACACAAGATGTTCTAAATGCATGCCCACTGGTAAAACCTCCATCATTTGTTGGATGAAGTTTAATACTAAACCTGCATGCTGCTTGTCTTGTATTTGCTCTGATTTGATCAAGTTAAGAAGGTTCAGAATGAAAAAGGATAAATGACTCTTAAGCTGCATAGAGTTAGCAAGGGTTGTATTAGCTAATGATTCAATGACTTGAATATCTTCATTGGATTCTAGAATTAATTTAAGGTTATGTACTACAGATAAATACTCACTAGCCTTGTCTGTATAAAAGAGTATATTTTGCTCATTAACGTTTTGAGAAACCTGTAATACTGAGCTTCTCACAGCTTCTATTTTTTTACTAAGTATCTGCGTTTGTACTACTACTGCAATCATGAGGGTAGCTGATGAGACAGCCTGTGCTGCAACAATAGTACCTTGTAGTGTTGATTGCAATGAACCGAGCGTTTTAACGAAGGTTTCGGAAGTCACCGCACTGACTTCCTTTAAAGGTATATGCTGAATAATACCTGACGTTTTTAGACCTTTTTTCCAATATGCGACGCCGTCTCTAAAAATAGCCTGATTATTTTTTAGAGCTTCTATTAGCTTTGGATTATAAAGACTTTCATCAAAAGCGTAGATTTTAGTTTTCATATATAGCTATCCTTAAAATTCATCGTAGTCTGAGCTATTGTCATTATACTTTGTACGCATCATTGCAATGATACAAACGGCTGGTACGGTAACTCGATAAGCAGGAGATGAGAAATCTTTGACAGTCAAAGGTAATGTAGCAGCAGCAACTATAGGGTTTGCTTTTGCAAATTTAGGTATCATTTTAATACCAGCAAAAATGGCACTTGCACCTGCTCCTGCAACTCCTGTACCGGCACCAACACCTAAACCATTTTTAATAGTTTCCCATGGATTAGACTCTAACGAAGTAAGTCCTAATAGACCTTTTTTTTCTAGAGTCTTATAGATATCGCTTATATCCTCCAAAGTTGTTATCCGCTTAAATAGTATTCTCAACACTCTTTCTTCTACTTCTGCTATTGAGGCCGTTCCTTTGTGAAAATCAACATTAACTTTCCCTGCTACATCGTGTAGTAGCTCTTCGTACAGAACTCCTTTGCGACGGGCAAGGTTCGCAATAGTATCTCCACCAAAAAGCTGAAGCTCAGCAGCGATACTTTTCCAGCTGTTCTCATAAGCTTCTTTACTTGTTCTATACATATTAATATTTTTATCAAGTGCTTTTTTAAGCTGTCCTGTCCACTGCTCTGTACCACTACTGTCTTTTATTAAAGCATCTGCTAATATTTTTAAGTCTTTCCAGTCAGCGAACTGTAGAAAAGCGAGATCTTTATCTTCACGAAATTTTGATTCTACTGCCATCACTAAGGCTCCTACATTTCCACAGTTTAGGGTATATGGTCATTTGAGATGTAATTCTAAGCAATAGTCAGGAATAATGATACACAAATATTAACGAAATTATATGAATCGTATTCTTTTGTTAGCAAGTCTTTCAATTAAAAAATATAGGTCTATCTTCCAATCGATTTTAACGTGCCAATTGCCATCAGCGCATTCGTGTAAGTTTTGGAAGATGAAATAGTCAATCGGCTCACCCATGAATCGGCAGTCTGAAGGGTTGTAAGGAAAATCAGTAATAAAGGGCGTGAACTGTTCACCTATTTGACCTTTTAGGACGTTAATCCGCATGTTGTTTGAACGCTTTTGCGCCTCTTTAATGTCTTTATCTAATCGCTGTTGAAAGCCTGCTTCTTTTTCCAGCATATCGTTCTTAATTTGCGCAATATCCCGTTCGCTCTCCAGTAGAGCCTTATTTTGCAATTGTATTCGCTTATAGTCCATACAAGTAACGCCATCATTAGCAAGATGATAATTAGTAGTATTGTAGTAAGAGTCATGATCTTATTCTCCGTAGTATCAAGTAGGGCATATTTAAGCAGTAGGGGTCATATCCATTTCTTGTAGTCGTTGAAAGACAGTGTCTGAAAACGGCTTGAAGTAATTCCATGACTTATATTTTTGATTGTATTGACCACCGCCTTCGTTACGCCATTGCTTGAGTATCTCAATAACATCATGGTTGTAGGTCACACATTTAATAGACACCATGCCTGAATTAAAGACCCTGACATCTACCCAAGCGTGTTTGATGGTAAATCGATAGATGATATAGCCTTTATCAAAGCTTCCGTTGCTATTCTCGTCAGTGCTGCTTTGGCAACTATAGATAGGCTCAGGTAATGGTGTAGGGGCTACTGGTATCGTTAATGATTTTGGTGCTGGGAATATCCACTGCTTATTACTGACACAGTTTAGAACATAATCTTTGGCTTCCTCACTCGGTACCTCAATACCTTGTGTCATAATCTCCCTCAAATCGATCTCAACAGTCTTAATACCTAACTGCTTAATAAAATCCGCTTTATCAGTATCGATGAAAGAAGTCACAGCAACTTCAATAAACATCATTTCATCATCTACCGTTGCGACTATATCAGGTCGAATACAGCCTACAGATTGCTCTTCAATCAAATGATCAAATTGCCACGTTTTATCCTCACTGCGTTCGTCATCAGGTAGTGATGGCAGTGTTAAATACCTCTCTTGCATAATGACTTGTTTAGCAAACTTGTGTAGGATACTTTCAGGATGAATAGTGCAGCTTTCCTTATTGTTTAGGTGTGCAAAATGGTGCTCATTCTTTTCACCTTTACGAGCCACTACAGGCTCCGCGCATTCAAAGCAAAAACACATACAAGCCAGCCCTCGCTCGACTTGCTTAACATTGACGATTTGCTTTTGCTCATTAACAGCTATTGACATAGTCATAGTTACCATCCTCTTGTTAGTTGGTTAGGAGTGAGGTAATTATGAGAAGAATTCTGCCTCTAAAACAGACTGCTATTGGGGGCGTAATAGGATTTTAATCGGTATTTAACTATGAAAAACATACACTTAGGTGTCTTTGAAGAGCTCGAAAAACAATTTCTTAATTTTCCAAGAAATACTTTTTATGATCATTGCCTCAGAATAATAGTCGAAGCACAGCTCAACAAAATAAAGTATTCGGATGAAGCGTTTGAACCTAATAAGTTATCAAGACAAGATATCTATGCCAAAGCGAGGGGCGTGAATAAAAATACTGTGAGCAGTCAAGTTGCTAAAAATAAGATAAAAACGGATAGATTAAATGTAGAGTTAGAAAAATTTATCGAATCACAACCAGACTGTAAACAGGCTTTTAAGGATATAGGTTATTTACCAGAAGTTATTTCATCTGTATCAGAGGGTGGTGCCAAGAACAGAACCCTAATATGGATGAGTATTAAAGCTATTGAAAACAAGGAAGTAGATGAAGAGCGAATAGCTGAATCTGCTGTCTTTGAGTCTGATGAGGATGATGAGGATTTAAGTGGTATTACTTATGAGCGCAAAGCGGCTTCTGAGATTAAGCCATCTTTATTCACTCGGCTTTTCTTCAAAAAGGGTGAGCTAAAGATCTTAAGCTTTCGAGGCGTTTTGCTAATGATCTTGCTGATGCTAAGTTTTTTGGTAGATATCTTTATTGCTATATTTTCGTTACTCGTCATTTTATTACTAAGCGATTTGCCAAATTTTAAGCTTTGGCAAGCCATACTTTTTGTGGCATTTATTCCTCTGGCTTATCTTAACTGGCGATATTTCTTTGTGCCGTTATATAGACTACCTTATTATCGTGTTATTAAAGCGCCTATGTTCTTTGCAAATATTAATGTCGTTAATGCGGATATTGAGATGTATTGGGATAAAGATAGGCTGAATGTAGCGAGAGTCACAGAGTTCACTGCAACTTGTCCAATTTGCTCAGGATTGATAGAGCTAGCTAATGGCAAGCCAGATCAAAAACAGCCATTGGTAGGACGCTGTAGGGAAGCGCCGCATGCTCATGTGTATAGCTTTGATCGGATGACGATGAAGGGTTGCTTTTTGGGTGTTCCAAGATATTTGACAGGTGAGACATAGAATAGTTGAGATAGCATCAACGCTGTTATTAGTACAGTACCGATTTCATTATTAAAGTCATAGCATGGATTGTTTTTAAGTGATCAATGTGATCAAGCAGGCTGGGATACTAATCAAAAACTGGATGAGAAAGAATAATTATCATGCAAAAATTCAATAAGACAGTAATCTATAAAATCATGGTAATAGGATTATCGTGTGGGCTAACCTTACCAGCTATTGCTGATCTTGGTGTCGTAAGTAAATTAGTAAATAACGGTGTAGCGACTACTCAAGCCACTCTTGGCCACATGTACCTTAATGGAGATGGTATTAGTCAAGATGATGTTAAAGCATTTGAAAAGACTAAAGAAGCTGCTTATAGAGGTAGAGTATTTTCTCAATATGCACTTGGAGAGATGTATAGTAATGGCATAGGCGTACGTCAAAATTATGCTAAGGCTATTGAGTGGTATGAAAAGGCTGCTAAACAAGGTAATGCTGAAATTCAATATAATCTTGGAACGCTTTATCAGAATGGTGAAGGTATTCCGCAAGATTATTATAAAGCAGTGAAATGGTATCGGAAGTCAGCTGATCAAGATTTTGTATTGGCCCAGTACAATTTAGCTGCAATGTACTATGAGGGTCAAGGAGTAAGTCAGGACTATGCTGAGACACTAAAGTGGTTAAGAAAAGCTGCTGCTCAGGGATACGCTGCTGCTCAAAACAATATTGGTGACATGTACGAAACTGGTAAAGGGGTTGAGTTCAATGATAAAAAAGCAGCCGAATGGTATCTGAAAGCTGCAAATCAAGGCATAGCCGAGGCACAGAATAGTCTTGGCTTGATGTATTTTGAGGGCAGAGGCGTGGAGCAAGACAAAGCTCAATCCCAAGAGTGGTATAGCAAATCTTGTGATAATGGGTATCAGCCTAGTTGTGCTGAATATGTTTTATTGAGTAGGTAACACGGGAGGTTCCCAAAAACTGTATAACTGCTCACAACCCTTTATCCATAAAAAAGCCACCTTCGCATTTCGCAAGGTGGCTTATTTTTTTACTAGAACTATCACTCATCTACTATTTATCAAGTGCAGTTGTTCATATGCTGTGCTTCTGTTAAATCTGGGTTGCGACAATCGGTTGATGGATCATATCCGTCGTCATAACCTGAACGTTCAATAATGAATCTACGCAGATCAGCATCTGTGCCACCACCAAGGGTAAAGTCATTTAATAAATCTACCATGTCTTGTGATACTTCAATATCATTACTAACGAGGTAATCAATGTGTGCTGCTTGCGTTGGTGTCAGTAGTTCGGTCGTTTCTACAGCGTGATCACCGGTCCCATTATCGTAGTAGTCATCATTTGAGATCTCATGAGTAGTTTCACTCATGTCTGATATGGATGTAATGTCAGCATCCAGCTGCTCACTTAGATCTTGGAATATATCATCATAGGTTTCACTTGCAACCTCTTCATCAATCAAGCCGAAGTCAGCGACAGATGAGTCTTCGATGTTCTTATTAGAATTTTTATCTTTTGAGTCTAACGAAAAAGAAATCCTTGTAACTTTCCAGCTAAGACCATCTCTATGCATGATCACATCTAATGACTCATCCGAATCATCAGCATCAATGATCTGAACTTTGAATCGATTAAATGATAGATAGCCAGCTTTATAATCAATATCCTCATTTTTGGCTTTCGCTTTATCTTCAGACGTGTCATTACTTGAGTCAAAATCCAATTTTTGCCCTTGAAGCATTAATGCAACACCATCAGGTGTGACCAAACCATCAACAAGTGGGTCTATCATTGCAGCGGCTAACATAGTTCCTAAAGCCTCAAAGCCATCTTGCTCATCACTTGCAGCAAGCTCTTCAGCCATAGCGGCTTTGACTTGATCCTTTATGCTTTGCTTAACACTAGGGAAATCAATATACCCTGACAGCTTATCTGCGTCTTTCTGTTCAGCAGCATTTTTAATGTTATACAAAGCTATATATGGTGAAGCGTAAAGGTAAATCGCAAATATAACAAACAAGCCAGCCAACCAAGGTAAAAGCTTTTTCAAAAAATCTCTCCTGAATTTTTAACAATATTAAAAGACGATGAAGCAATACGGATAGCTAACGCTTAGTTTGAAATGCTTAGCTGCTATACTGAAGAAGTGTAATTCTCGCGAATCTCTCAAATTTATACAGGTTTACATAGTAGTAACATTTAGAAATTAATGCTAACATTAGTTGACTTGTAAAACAATTTAATAAACTTCTATTTATCAAAAATACCTTTTAGTATTCGACAGGAACATCACCGTTGTCGTCCGTACGATAATATTCTTAGGTCTATATAAATTCTGAGTCCAGCAAAATAAAAATTAACCATTGTTTATGATCTATATTGAGTACGAGATAACAGTTCCTTCCAAAAATGAGTTGATAGATAAGCTTGCTTAAAAGCACAATCTCGCTAAAATTGTTACCACAAAGCAAATCACTTTCTTGTACGGCTGATCATGCATTTATTGCATGGTTAGCTATCAGAACATAGAGAATCAAAAAACATGGCTAAAACACCGGTAAGCAAAAAAGATAAAACAGACAATGGCAATTTTGAAGAAGCCCTTTGGGATGCTGCTAACAAGCTACGAGGTAGCGTCGAATCATCAGAATATAAGCACATTGTCCTTAGCCTGATTTTCTTAAAGTTTATCAGTGATACCTTTGAGCAGCAGCGCCAAAAACTGATCGATACGGGGTATGAAAAGCATATCGATATGGTACAAGCCTATACCAAAGACAACGTGTTCTATTTGCCGGAGGAGAGTCGCTGGAGTTTCATCCAGCAGAATGCCAAGCAAGAAGACATCGCGCTTAAAATCGACACAGCGCTTAGCACCATCGAAAAGACCAACCAATCACTCAAAGGTGCATTGCCTGACAACTACTTCTCACGTCTAGGCTTAACAGCCAGTAAGCTTGCTGCTTTGATTGATGTGGTCAATAACATTGATACTATTGGTAATCCAGAAGAAGACACGGTCGGGCGCGTGTACGAGTATTTCTTAGGTAAGTTTGCCGCGACTGAAGGCAAAGGCGGTGGTGAGTTCTATACGCCTAAGTCTGTGGTCAATCTCATTGCAGAAATGGTTGAGCCGTATCAAGGGAAAATCTATGATCCCTGCTGCGGTTCAGGCGGTATGTTCGTCCAGTCCATCAAATTCATCGAGAGTCATCACGGCAATACCAAAGACGTGTCTATCTATGGGCAAGAGTACACCAGCACCACGTACAAATTGGCTAAGATGAACCTTGCTATTCGTGGCATCTCTAGCAACTTGGGTGATGTGGCTGCTGATACGTTCTTTAAAGATCAGCACGAAGACCTCAAAGCTGACTTCATCATGGCAAACCCACCCTTTAATCAAAAGGATTGGCGTGCGTCTGATGAGCTGGTCGATGACCCACGCTGGGCAGGCTATCCGACACCGCCGACAGGCAATGCCAACTACGCTTGGATATTGCACATGATATCTAAGCTTTCTGAGCACGGTACTGCGGGTTTCGTACTGGCAAATGGCTCGATGTCCACTACGACTAGTGGTGAGGGTGAGATACGTCAGCAGATTATCGAAAATGATTTGGTCGATTGTATGATTGCGCTACCAGGGCAGCTGTTTTATACCACCCAGATTCCTGTGTGCTTATGGTTTATCAGTAAAGATAAAGCCGCCCAGTCCGCTGACAGCCAAGCTCGAGGCTTGCGTAACCGTAGTGGCGAAACTTTATTCATCGATGCACGCGCTATCGGTAGCATGATTAGCCGCACGAATAAAGAACTTACGAAAGATGATATCGAAGCGATTGCTAAGACGTATCATGCATGGCGCGGTGAGAAAGAAGCAGGTGGTTATGAAGCCTACGCAGACGAAGCAGGCTATTGTAAATCAGCGAGCTTAGATGATATCAAAGCCAATGATTATGTGCTGACCCCGGGGCGTTATGTGGGTGCTGCTGCGATTGAGGATGACGGCATTCCGTTTGAAACTAAAATGCTGGAGTTAAGCCAAACGCTATATGCACAGATGCAAGAATCTGAGAAGCTTGATGCGACCATTCGTCAGAACTTGGAGGTATTGGGTTATGGGGAGTGATTGGAAAGAGGTTAGTCTTGGAGAAATTGGTAGAGTAGTTACAGGGAAAACACCTAAAACAAAAGTAATAGAAAATTTTGGTCACGAAATTCCATTTATTACACCTAGAGATATGGATGACCAGAGGATTATTAGTGAGACTGAAAGATATTTAAGTAAAGTTGGATCTGTATCAGTCAAAAACTCTATCATTCCTGCTAATAGTATCTCGGTGTCATGTATTGGTTCTGACATGGGTAAATCAGCTATTACAAAATATCTGTCTGTAACGAATCAACAAATTAATTCTATAGTAGTAAGCGATGAGTTTTATTATAAATTTGTTTACTATAATTTAAGCTCAAGAAAGGCGGAAATTAGAGGACTGGCTGGAGGATCGGCACAACCGATTTTGAACAAAAGTGACTTTAGTCAGATAAAAATGTTTGTACCACCACTCACAGAACAAAAAGCCATTGCTTATATCCTTGGTTCGTTAGACGATAAAATCGAACTAAACCGTCAAATGAACGAAACGCTAGAAGCGATGGCGCAGGCGTTGTTTAAAAGCTGGTTTGTGGATTTTGATCCAGTGATTGATAATGCGCTCGCGGCTGGTAATGCCATTCCTGATGAGTTCTTTGAGCGTGCTGAGCTGCGTAAAGGGATTGAGAAAAAAGACAACTCAGATATTCAAAGCTTATTTCCTGATGAGTTTGAGTTTACGGAAGAGATGGGTTGGATTCCGAAGGGTTGGCAAGAGTTACAAATAAAAGATATTGCAAAAGTAGTTAAAGGAAAATCATATAAAAGTTCTGAGTTGTCGGAATCTGAAACTGCCTTAGTAACTCTGAAATCATTTAAGAGAGGTGGAGGATATCGCTTAGATGGTCTGAAAGAATACACTGGGAAGTATAAAGAAGAGCAGGAGGTAAAAGCTGGAGATTTGGTTATTGCTTATACCGATGTAACGCAAGCAGCTGATCTTATTGGAAAGCCAGCAATGGTTATTGATGATATCAGATATAAGCATCTTGTAATTTCATTGGATGTAGCGGTAGTACGACCAGAGATTGATAGCCAAAAATATTATCTGTATGGACTAGCACAAACCGAAGCTTTTCAAAGCCATAATTATTCACATTCAACTGGTACGACAGTATTACATTTATCAAAAAATGCTGTTCCTGATTATTACTTATGCTTACCTAGTGAAAACCTTTTACATGGTTTTACTAAAATTGTAGAACCGTTGTTTACGTCGGTTAATAACAATATAGGTGAAATAAGGAATCTTGAAAAACTCCGAGACACCCTTTTACCTAAGCTCATGTCAGGTGAGCTAAGAATTCCAGACGCTGAAGTTCTTGTGGAGAATGTATAGTGAAATTTACTGAAGATCGGCTTGAGCAAGCCATTATCGAGCTACTAGCAGACGAGGGCTATCCACATACCGTTGGTGAAGCACTTGACCGCAATCCAGATGATGTGCTGATTAAGTCTGATCTTCGACAGTTTCTAGCGACTCGTTACCGCGATGAATCAATCACAGATTATGAGATTGAGTCCATCATTCATAAGCTTGAATACCTCCCTGCGTCTGATTTATACGACACCAACAAAGCCATCATGAAGCTTGTTGCTGATGGCTTCACACTCAAGCGTGAAGACTATACTCAAAAAGATTTATACATCCAGCTGATTGATTATGAAGCACTCGATAACAATCGCTTTCGCATCGTCAATCAGATGGAGATACAAGGCTTTGAGCTGCGTATTCCTGATGGCATTCTCTATATCAATGGCTTACCACTGGTGGTGTTTGAGTTTAAGAGCAGCATCCGCGAAGATGCCACCATGTTTGATGCCTATACCCAGCTGACCACCCGTTATAAGCGCGATATTCCAGAGCTGTTTAAATACAACGCCCTATGCGTGATTAGCGATGGGGTCAACTCAAAGATGGGTTCATTCTTTGCCCCTTATGAGTTCTATTATTCTTGGCGTAAAGTCACAGGAGAAGAAAAGTTAGAGAAAGACGGTATCCACTCCTTATTGACCATGATGAGCGGTTTATTTGATAAAACGCGCTTGCTTGATGTCATCCGTAATTTTATTTACGTACCTGACAAATCAAGCAAGGAAGAAAAAATCGTTTGTCGCTATCCGCAGTATTATGCGGCCACCAAGCTATACGCCAATATCAAGCAGCACATGAAGTTGCTCGATAGTCATGGCAACTTAATAAACGATAATGGCTTACGTGACGGCAAGGGCGGTACTTACTTTGGCGCCACTGGCTGTGGTAAGAGTCTTGCCATGCTGTTTCTCGCACGTCTGCTAATGCGCGATATTGAGCTTGGCAGTCCAACCATCATCTTAATCACTGATCGCACCGACTTAGACGGTCAGCTGTCTGAAACCTTTACCAATGCTAAGACCTATATCGGCGATGACAATATCATCAGTGTCGAAAGTCGAGCGCATCTACGCGAACAGTTAAAAGGTCGCAGAAGTGGCGGTGTATTCTTGACCACCATCCATAAGTTCACCGAAGACTTAGCCCTACTCACCGAGCGTACCAACGTTATCTGTATCTCAGATGAAGCGCACCGCAGCCAAATTAATCTCCAGCAAAAGGTCACCGTCACCGAAGATGGCGTCAAAAAGACTTACGGCTTCGCTAAGTACCTACATGACTCACTACCTAATGCCACTTACGTTGGCTTCACGGGCACACCGATTGATGCCACGCTTGATGTCTTCGGTCCAGTCATTGATAGCTATACCATGGTTGAGTCGGTATTCGATGAAATCACGGTACGTATTGTCTATGAAGGCCGCGCTGCCAAAGTACTACTCGATAGCAAACAGCTTGATGAAGTAGAAAAATACTATAAAGAAAGCGCAGATGCTGGCACCAATGAGTATCAGATAGAGAAAAGTAAAAAAGCCATGGCGAGTATGTCTACCATTCTTGGTGACCCTGATCGCATCAGAGCCATTGCTGAAGACTTTGTGACACATTATGAAGCGCGAGTAGAAGAGGGCACAACGCAAAAAGGTAAGGCGATGTTTGTCTGTAGCAGCCGTGAAGCTGCCTATCAGTTATATAAAGACATTATAGAGCTGCGTCCTGAATGGAATGAAGTAAGAGCGTGTGAGGAAGGCTCAACCTTGTCAGAGAGCGACAAGAAAAATGTCATGCCTATGGAGCGCGTCAAGATGATCATGACTCGTAACAAAGACGATGAAAAAGGTATGTGGGACAATCTTGGTAATAAAGACTACCGCAAGGAGCTCGACCGTCAGTTTAAAAACGGCAAGTCTAACTTTAAGATCGCCATCGTCGTTGATATGTGGCTTACAGGCTTTGATGTACCGTTTCTAGATACCATCTATATAGATAAACCCCTACAAAAGCACAGCCTGATTCAGACCATCTCACGGGTCAATCGTAAATTTGAAGGCAAGGAAAGCGGTTTGGTGGTCGATTATATCGGCATAAAAAAGCAGATGAACCTTGCGCTCTCGCATTACACAGGCGGTCAGGTTCAAAACCTAGACGATATCCAAAAGTCAGTCGTGGTGGTGAAAGACCACTTAAATCTACTAGATACTGTCTACCATAACTTCGACTCCACCCTGTACTTCAACGGTACACCACTAGAGCAGCTCAACTGTTTGAATGCGGCGGCTGACTTTGCACTGCGATCTAAAAAGCTAGAAAAGCGTTTTATGGATTTAGCCAAGCGTTTGAAGTCTGCCTATGATATTTGCGTGGGTAGTGAAGCGCTCACCAAGGCGCACAAAGACAAGATTCATTACTACCTAGCCATTCGTACCATCATCTTTAAGATCACGACTGGGGGCGCACCTGACGTTGAGCAAATGAACCAAAAGGTACGTGACCTGGTGAAAGACGCGCTGATGAGTGATGGTGTTGAAGAGATATTTAAGCTGGGTGATAACACTGATGGTGAGATCGATATTTTCGATGAAGATTATCTAGCCAAGCTTGAAGTGATTAAGCAGCCCAATACCAAGTTAGAGTTACTGCAACAGCTGCTCGCTAAAGCCATTGGTGAGCTGAAAAAAACCAACAAGGTAAAGGGTGTCGATTTCAGTAAGAAGATGAATGCTTTGGTCGAGAAGTATAACGACCGTGATGAGCAAGATGTACTACGCGCTGAAGTCATTGGCGATTTCTCGGATGAGATCATCAAGCTGTATCACGAGCTACGGGTTGAGATGGCATCGTTTGGTGAGATGGGTATCGACTTTGAAGAAAAAGCATTTTACGACATCTTACTATCACTGGCGCATAAGTACGATTTTACCTATCCAGAAGATAAGCTGCTTGAGCTGTCAAAAGAAGTGAAAAAGCTCATCGATGAGAAGTCTAAATACACTGACTGGAATAAAAAAGAGGATATCCGAGCTGAGCTACAGTTTGATCTAATGGTATTGCTCGATGAATGGGGCTATCCACCTGTGGACTCAAAAGAGGTCTATAAAGAGATATTTGAGCAGGCTGAGAACTTTAAGAAAAATCGGGTGGTTTAGTTATACTTAGACAGAGTTTGGTATGACCTCTTTGAGTTTGCAAAGCATGGTTATGCTAACTTCATCATGTAAGGCATGGCTACCTGACTCAAGTGAATCAGCCTTCGATATAGTCGGGGCGGTTCACTTTCCAGTTGCAAGCTTCTGACGAGGGTTGGAATATTACCAACAAAAAATGACTTTAGCTATTGAATCATCCCGTAGGGAAGTTTTGATAGATAAAGTCATTTTTCATTCTTAACCAGAGAGATATGATTATCAGATACTAAAACAGAATAATATTGATCATGACATTAGGTGCATATAAGAAATTATAATAGCTATTTATAAAACTATTGCTTCACGAACCGTAAAACGCTTTATTACCAAGGCCTACAACACACATAGTAGTTCAGAAAAAGCTAAAGCATCCATCCAAATACGCCTCTTATTAGAGATCAATCTGCCTAAAAGTAGTGGAAAATCCAACACGTTTGATAGCAATACAACACCTCCATCATTCATCTTACTATCACTAAAATTCATAATCATTCTAGATATCTTAATATACATACCTAACAGAAGGGGTCAGTTCTATCGTAGCCGCAATAATTACTTCTTCAATAAAAAGGTACTATCGTTATAACTATACCTCTTTAGATACCATATACGCTAAAAAGGAATTTTTTAGATATAGTGTGTTTTTCAATCTATTTAGGCATTAAAGTACTACTCCTTATTTCTCAATAGCTCCAATACCTTATTCTCTCCAAGCTGAGCAATCAACGCTTGTAACTGTGCAGTAGGATTAGCCTTTACGTCTGTATTCACTTTAAACTCTGCCGTATCTCTACCTTCTCTTAAAGCATCTAAATAGTCCGCCCACTTCTGCATCATATCACTACGATCATCAATGTATTCAAATCGACCATATGCTGTGCCATTAGGATCTTTAGTCGTATGACCCAATGCCATCTCTACAAGCACAAGCGGATACTTTAAATGCTCTTGTAGGATGGTCTTCGCTGTCGCTCTAAAGCCATGAGCACAATGTATATCTTTATAGCCTAAATCCTTCAAACGCTTATTCGCCGTCGCATCAGATATGATCTGATGCTTTTTTGCCGTCTGGCTAAAAAATACGTATTCAGTATGGCCATTAATCTTTTTTTGTTCATGTAATATAGCTACCGCTTGCCGAGGTAGGGGAACGACCATGTCTTTGACCATATTTACCTTGCCTTGTCCTTTCAATGGCTTCAACCGCCACCTGCCAGCCTCTAGGTCTAGATCAGCCCAGCGCATACGTCTTAAATCACCATTGCGAACAAACAGAAGCGCTAATAGCCTAAGGGAATTTATGGTGTTTGGATCACCTTCTATTGTTTCAATATCTCTAAGAAGTTTAGCCAAGTCCTGCGGTTTAGTAACCGCAGGACGATGACCGTAACTTGACTTGGCCAACTGGCTCTTAATGAGCGCCGCAGGATCACTCGTACAGAAGCCTCGTGCCCCAGCATAGACAAACACATCACTGACAATACCAGCACAGCGTTCAGCCTTATCTGTGGGCTTGCCAGCTTTATTTAATGAGTTAGCCTGAATATCTAGTAGCACTTCAAGCATTCTAGGTGAGTCAATTTCACTGATAGGTTCATTACCAATATAGGAGCATATAAGCTCTAAACGGCCTTTCTTACGAATCAACGTATTACCTTTTTGAGTATGTTCTAGTCCTTCAAAATACTCCCAAGCAAAATGATTAAAAGAGTTTTTAGTTTTACTAATAATACTTTTCTTTAATTCTTCACGATGATTTTTAGGGTCAATACCTTTACTTAGTAAGTCCTCATATTCACGCCAAACTTCACAGGCACGAGCATATGAGGTACTTGGATATATACCGATGGAGATAATACTTTGCTTAAGGTCTGAAGGCGGGTAGTAGCGATACATCCATGATTTGGTTTCAGTAGGACGTACCATTAAGAATAGCTTGGGATGATTTTTGACAGGAACGAAGTATTTTTTATCTTCAGGCTTATGGCTGCTGATGCTTCGGTCTGAACTGATCGCTTTTCTTTCCATATCCTAGGTCTCCATGAGTAGACTCAAAACTCGGTATACTTGACAGTATACTCAAAGTGCATGGATTGGGATAGATAGAGCAGGACAGTATGGAACGCCAGATACAACAAAGCCCCTGATATCAGGGGCTTTAGCTGTTCTATAAGATAGTATAGGACTATGTAATGGTACCCGGAGCCGGACTTGAACCGGCACGCTATTGCTAGCGAGGGATTTTAAATCCCTTGTGTCTACCAATTTCACCACCCGGGCAAAACTTGTTTTATCTAAGATGTAAACTAGCTGATAGACCATCTAGTTACTAGATAAGTGGTCGCTATTATAATCGGTTGTGATAATAATGCAAGCCAAAATTAACGTAAAGTTAATAAATAATTGGAGGCTGGAGTCGGAATCGAACCGGCGTTAACGGAGTTGCAGTCCGCTGCATGACCACTCTGCCATCCAGCCAATCAAGGTCGCCTATATTAGCAAAAATATAGTAAATTACAAGTCCTTTTTTAATTAAAAACAGCTTATTTATTATCTTATCTATATTTAGCACCAATTTCAGGACATTTATGCTATTAATAGGCTTTTTCAAGCCGTCAGTAAACCAGCGTGTAATGATGATGGTTTAAAATATAGTGCGCTAAACAATATCTTTATTGTTACGTTTGGCACTTTTCACATCACGATAAGTGGCCGTGCAAATTAATACGAGTACGCCAAGAGTAATGGCGGGCCAAATTAAGATATATAAGCCGTAGATAAAAACGTTGTCCATGATATCTCCTTATAATATCGCTAAGTAAGTAGCGATTAGCCAAATACTTCTGGCCAATCGGCACTTGGATAAAGCGACTTTGATTTAAGATTTAAGATTTAAGTGACGATGGGATTTCCGACTTTTTATCGTAATTGCCCACACGCTGCTTAATTAAGTCGAAGTCGAAGTGTTCGTCTCCCATCAGGCTGATAATCACACAGACGACGGTACTAGCGCCGTAAGCTGTTAGAGAGGCTAGCAGGACCATATATTGACGTAAGAAGCCAGTAGCGAAGATAAGCATCAGCACTAGCGTGATAACTGCGGCGACCATGCCAATCTTACGACCTAAGAATCCAAAGACCATTAGCCCAATAACAACCGCTGCACCGACACTGGCCAGTATTTCAAAGAATAGGGCGGTGACACCAGTGATTGGGAGTAATTCGAAACGGGCAACGCAAAATAAGAGTAGTCCGACGATCACTGCTGAGGTAAAGGCAGTATTGGTGACGCGATTCCAAAACACACTGGCGATAACAGGGAAGACAATAGCCCCCCATAGTGCACCAACGAATACTAGCATGACGAGAATATCAAGCTTAAAGCTCGCAAAAATTAGTCCAGCTGCTGTCGCAACAATCATCGTGCCGCGACCAATTAGCATCATTGTTTTAGGTTTAACATGGCCTTTTTTGGCGATATTTTTACCGTAGACATCAGCCATCATAATGGTTGATAGCGCTGATAAATCTGAGTCAGCGGTCGAGGACAACGACCCAATCACTAAGATAAAGAATAAGGCGATAAAGACAGGATGCAGATAAGTACTGACCATTTGAGGAATGAGGTTGTTCATATTGCCATCGAGTGGCTCCACGCCAATCGTCACAGCCATTAGTCCAATCATTCCAAGACCAATAACGATACCAGCATAGCCGACTGTAGCAGTGATAAACGTCGCTTTAATCTTAGTTTTATCAATCGCAAATAGGCGCTGAGTGATGGTTTGATTACCGATAGCATATGCTAATACAGCGACGAAGTAAGGCGCACCTTGTTGAAAGAATGCCTCAGAGGAGAAAAAGTTCTGCTGCTCTAACGTCAGGTTCGACAGCCCGCTGACCATAACCTCAGGGCCACCCATGCCAAATAACACGGCGGGAATAATGACAATGCCAATGGCCATTAGAGCGACCAACTGGGCGAAATCCGTAAAGACAGATGCTCGAAACCCTGATGTCAATGTATAACTCAGGACACCGATACCTGCGATCATTACCCCTGTTTGGAACGATAATGGCGACAGGACTGACACCAATGCCCCAGCAGCGGTAAAGTTGACCATCAAGCTAATTAAACTGCCCATAATATTGGATATGGCTAAGATTAATTGGCTTGATGAACCGTGGCGGGCATGAATCAGTTCACCTAGTGTATGGCCATCTGGTGCCAATTCACGAAAGCGCATACCAAAAGGGTAGATGAACAAAATCATCAATGCACCCCAAAAGCCATAATGTATCGGCCCTGATACGCCGTACTTATAGCCAGAGGTGGCCGCAGCGTAAAATGAGGCTGCCCAAATCCAAGTGGCGGTCATGCTGGCTGCACCCATACCAAAGCCAACACCGTGACCTGCGACCATAAATCCAGAAGTGGTCTCTTTATCTTTTTTGATTAATAAGGACAGTAAATAGGTGCCGCCATAAAATGCTAATAATAATAAAATAATCGTTAATGATGAAAATTGGAACAATGACTCAGTTTTCAAACTCAGACCTCGCAATTGTTAGTTGATGAATAAAGTTCAGCAAAAATGAAAGATACCAAACCATTAGGAATACAGCATAGCCTACACAGTCCTCATACCGAACGTATGTGGCTAATATAAATAGCGAAAATACCAACTGCAGTGGTAAGCAAATGCTAAGTGTTACGCCCAAATCTTAATGAGACAGATACTGTCAAATCAAAAAGACAGGGACTACTTTCAATAGGCGTCAGTTAATGGGTAAACCATCACGCTATTAATAGGCATACACAAAGGTAGCTACATGCTAAAGAAAACTCATGTGATGAGTGTCTATAGCGGAATTACGAATAAGCACTAAGCCATGATAAAATGACCCGAACTCGATTTAGACAGCCTTATCAGCTGTAATAAACAATAGCTGAGAAATCTCTACTCATCTATTGCGATTGATGTGTTACTAAGCGGCATTAATAAATAAAACTACATATTTGTTAAGTGCCTGTAACATATTTGCGGGATAAGAGTAACCTATTATGTCATTAACCTCAAACATTATCCGATATTTACCAAACAATGACCGAAGATGACATATAAGTATTTATTTAAAGAGATTTAATAAGATTTTTAATAAAGCATTGAAAGATAAGGTTTTATTATTAGTAGCATTGAGTGATATATCGCTATGAGCTAAGTTATAACCATGAATGAGTAGCTGAAGCTTTCATTAGAAAAATAGATGATGAGCGATAGATGATGGTTGCTCTCAATGAACAAGTAGAAGTGAATTTTTATATATTATCTTGTTTGGTATAGTAAGTGACTCGGTTATCACGTAAAAATCCAGCCAATCCAAGGCCATAACGCTCAGCCACGCGCACTGCTGTACTGGTAGGCGCTGACATGCCAACTAGCCACGGGATTTGACTTCGAATAGACTTTTGAACCAGTTCAATAGAGAGACGCGAAGTCATAAGCACACAGCTAACGTCTGCTTTTTGGCGTAATTGCCAACCGATGAGTTTATCAAGTGCATTATGGCGGCCTATATCCTCAAATAAATGTAGCTGCTGATTATGTATCGTCGCTGCGGCATGTACCGCACCTGTCAGTTGATGCGTATGTTGCGCGGCATCCACTTGTTGACGCAGTGCCAATAGGGAGTCAAGACTTGGTGCGCTCGTTTGAATGCCGTTTATACCTATCTGTCGGTTATGTTCATGGTGTAAATGGTCTTGTGAGTAAGTACTTAAATCAGGCAAAGCTTGCGTTAGTCCAGTAATACCGCACATACCGCAGCCTGTACGCCCTGCGAGCTGCCGCTTTTGTGCCTGTATACGTTGATGGCAGCGTTGGCTCAATACCAACTCCACGACATAGATATCGTAGTCTTGAAATTGTTCTAAGCTTTGCTCAATTGATACTGAGTCAAGATCTTCGTCACTCGAATCTTGAACGAACTTCTGGTAGCTAGCGATATCTGCAAGGTGAGTCACTTCCCAGTCGAGTAACTCGTGACTGTATTGAATTAATCCTTCGCTAAATAAGAACCCAACAGCTAAATACTCTAACTGATGAGGACTGGCCATCAGCACAGCATAATGAATCCCATTAATAATGATAGAGACCGCAGCTTCGACTGCTAAGCTGGTGGTCTGAGATTCGATTTGAAGGTGAGAGTCATTATTAGGGTTGCTAATAACTGACGGGTAATGATGCTTTTGTGCTAAGTGACTACGAGCAAGTGGTGTCTCTGACAACCTATCATCGTTAGGTGATTTAGGTACAACTCTCTTAATGTCGGTTGAGTTATCTATCATAGCGGGGTCGATAATAGCCTCACTTTGCTCAGCGTTATATTCAATGGTTATCACGGTTTATCATGGCCTAAAAGTAGGGGCGTGCTTATGGTCATTTAGAGAGCCAATGAAAATATCATTATTGGCTCTTCGCAGTATGATTTACGCAGGCGTAGTGATCGACGTATTTGCTTCTACGCGCTCTAAAACGACAGTGGTCGATTTGTAAGCTGGGATATGAGAGTCTGGCGCATGTGTCTCCAAATCAAAGAGGTCATTGCATTCAGGATAGTAAGCGGCAACAGCGTTAGAGGCAATATCCATCTCGCTCAATACCAATGGGCCTAATACACGCGGTTGCTCTAGGCTATCTTTAGCACGCTGGCGAGTGACCATAACACGGTCACCTTTTTGCCAACCCAAACGGCTTATTTCATCTGGATGCATGAACAGTACATCACGGCGATCCGTTTGACGATAGCGGTCTTTAAACCCAAAAATCATAGTGTTGAATTGATCGTGGCTACGGACACTAGTCAATTGCCAAACCTTTTGTGCTGTATCTGCATGGTCATCGATATCATTTGCAGCTGCCATTTGTGCAGCGACAAAAGTAATCGGATATTGTGGCACTTCAAACTGGGCTTTGCCGCTCTCGGTATTCCATACACGATGACGCGCTGCATGATACAAATGAAAGCCACGCTCAGAGGTGCGAATACGTTGATTAAAGTCTTCAAATCCATTAATAGCTTGAGCGATATAGTCCCGGATAATATTGAAGTCTTCACTCATCGCCAGCCAAGGAATAGACGTGTCGGCGCCGAGTACATGAGTCGCGATATCCGCTACGATTTGCGCTTCAGATTTTAAAGTGTCGCTAACAGGTTTGAGTTTGCCCTGAGTGGGTACGATCTGACACATGGAGTCTTCGATAGTGGCAAACTGCTCACCCTTTGTTGTGACAATACGCTCGGTACGACCTAGGCAGGGCAGGATCAAATTATTAGCACTGGGGTATAGCATAGTCTCATTAAGCTTAGTGCCGACAAATATATTAAGCTGAGTAGTGGTTAAGGCTTGCTCAATCGCGCTGGTATCAGGGGCGGCCACTGCATAGTTACCACCCATGCCCATAAAGACTTTCAATTTACCTGCGATAAGAGCCTTGGCACCTGTAACGACATCGTAGCCATGCTCTTGCGGCATAGGGTGCTCAAACACACGCTCTAAACTGTCTAGTAAGCTTTTGCTAGGACGCTCATGGATACCCATAGTGCGATCGCCCTGTACATTGGAATGTCCACGTACTGGGGATGCACCAGCGCCGTCGATACCAATCATACCCATCAGCAGGAGCAAGTTGGTAATCATCGCGACATTGTCATCACCCTGTACATGCTGAGTAATGCCCATGCCCCAAGTGCAAATCGTTGCTGGACTATCAGCTACTAGCTCAGCGAGATTGATAATATCTGTCTGAGAAATACCGCAGCCAAGTGTGATATCTGACCATGACTGCTCTGTTAGCCACTGTTTTAGAGGTTCAAATCCTGAAGTATGAGTGGTAATAAAATCATGATTGATTTTATCGTTTTCAATTAACCACTTGGCAATGCCAGTCAATAGCGCTGCATCACCGCCGATTTGAATTTGAACAACATCATCGACCATATCAGCACTTTGACCAGCTGCCATGTGCGTTGGTTTTTGTGGATTTCTAAATTTACTCAGGCCTTGCTCACGCATCGGGTTGATTGAGATGATTCGACACCCTTGCTCATGCGCATGGGCGAGCATCTCTAACATACGTGGGTGGTTAGTCGCTGGGTTTTGCCCAAACATCAATATCAGCTTAGCCTGCTCGAAATCTTCTAACATCACTGTCGCTTTACCAATACCTAGCTGTCTGCTTAGCATTACTGAGGTTGGCTCGTGACACATGTTTGAGCAATCAGGCAAATTATTGGTACCAAAGCAGCGTACGAACAATTGAAATAAGAAGGCAGGCTCGTTAGTCACACGTCCTGATGTATAAAATAGCGCCTCATCAGGTGAACCTAACTGTCCTAACTGCTCAGCAATTATGCTATAAGCGGCTTCCCAAGGAATAGGAACATAGCGATCTTGCGCCGCATCGTAATACATCGGCTCTGATAAACGACCACTATGCTCAAGCTCGTACCCCGACCATCCTTGTAGCTCAGTGACGGTATGCCTTGCAAAAAACTCGGCATCTGCTTTATGGGTCATGGTCTCACTGGCAATGACTTTAATACCGTTCTCACAAACATCGATAGCTTTGTGTGACTTATGGTCAGGCCATGCACAGCCTGGGCAGTCAAATCCGCCTTGGGGCTGATTGCTTTTGAATACACTTATACCGCCGCGCAAAAATGTCTTATAGTCCATTAGCTTTTGGGTAGATGAGATCAGCGCAGGCCAACCAGCAGCAGGGTGGGAGTAGATAGGAATTTTGCGCATGACAGACCTCATATAGTAAGTGACAACAGCGAAGCTTTGATAGACGACAACTATATAATGGTCAGTGGAAAGTTCATATGATCATTAACTATAGATAACAAAAAACCTCCAAGAAAAATCAATTCTCTTGAAGGTCTTTGAAGTTGTCGGAAGTGGTTATATTCGACAGGTACAGATTTATAAGTCGTAAGTTATTGGTAGTATTAGCTCAAAAACTTAGCTTAAAATCAGGCTGTCATCTTCAACTTTTTCGCCACGTGTTTGCTCGAACATATCGAGTAGATCATGTACGGTCATGCCTTTGCGAATGTCACCAGCCACATCCAACACGACTTGACCTTGGTGTAGCATAACGGTGCGTGTGCCATGTGCTAAGGCTTGTTGCATTGAATGGGTGACCATCATCGTAGTCAGCTTATTGTCCGTGACAATCTTATCAGTCAATTCTAAGACAAACGCCGCAGTCTTAGGATCGAGAGCTGCAGTATGCTCATCAAGCAACAAGATTTTAGAGGGCTGCAATGATGCCATTAGCAGACTTACCGCTTGACGTTGACCACCAGAGAGCAAGCCCATACGATCGGTTAGACGATTTTCTAAACCTAATTTTAAAACGGATAGTTTTTCTCGAAACAAATCGCGGTTGTTCTGGTTCAGTGCAAATTTCAGACCGCGATTACCACCACGTTTGTAGGCCAAAGCCATATTTTCTTCAATCGTTAGCGCTTCACAAGTGCCCGCCATCGGATCCTGAAAAACACGAGCAACCCAATGCGCACGTTGATGAGCAGACTTTTTGGTCACATCAATACCATTTAGCAAGATTGAGCCACTATCGACGCGTGTCGTACCGCTTACTGCGTTCAAAAAAGTAGATTTACCTGCGCCATTGGTACCGATGACAGTGACAAATTCACCATCAGCAATGTTTAAGCTGATACCACGTAGGGCAGGGTTTTCGATGGGCGTGCCTGGGTTAAAGGTCAACCGTAAATCAGTGGCTTGCATCATAATCGTTATTCCTTATTGTCTCTTCAAGCGAAGCAAGTGTTATAAATACCTGCTTTGACTGTCATTAGGCGCGAACTTTGCGTGATAAAAACTTGGTTTTCGCTTTTGGCAATACCAAGGCTAGTACCACGAGCAGTGCAGTAATCAAGTTCAAATCCTGTGGACCAAAGCCGATACTACGTAGCGTATCGCTTGATAGTGCGACCTGAATAAACAGTTTGTACAATACCGCGCCGACAACAACGGCAAAGGTGATCAGCCAAATACGCTTGGCAGGAATGATGGTCTCACCGATGATGACCGCTGCTAGACCGATAACGATCGTACCGATACCAATCGAGATGTCCGCGCCGCCCTGAGTCTGGACGAACAGCGCTCCCGCTAAGGCAATCAAACCATTAGAAATCGCCATACCGATGATGGTCATCCACGAGGTATTGATACCTTGGGCCTGTGCCATTCTTAGGTTTGAGCCAGTAGCGCGCATCGACAGACCTGTCTCAGTGCTATAGAACCAGTTCAAAAATAACATAGCAGCTGCGACAACGACACCGATAATCAGGCAGCGCATCCAATAACCATTACCATCGGTCACCAAGGTGCTAAACACTGTGGTTTCGCCAAGGAGGGGTAGGTTTGGCGCGCCCATGATGCGTAGGTTGACAGAATATAAGGCAACCATGACCAAGATACTGGCAAGCAGTTGCAAGATGCCAAGTTTGACATGCAACCATGCAGTGACGATACCAGCGACTGAACCTGCTAACATCCCAAAAGCACAGGCCAACCATGGGTTGATACCAGCGATGATAGAAATACCAGCGACTGCACCACCTAACGGGAAACTACCGTCAGCGGTCAAATCTGGAAAGTCGAGCGTACGAAATGAGATAAGCACACCGAGTGCTACTAGGCCATAAATCAGACCACTTTCAAGCGCACCAAAAAAAGCAATTAAAGACATAAGAGATCAGTAAGTCATAACCAAGTGTCTAGCGTATGGTACCAAGATAAGTAAATGGCAATTGCCAAAATCATCTACCTGCTAAACAGCTAAGCGGTGAATTTAACAGATTAAGCAATCTGCGGTTAGGGTAAACCAAAACATATCACGATTAACAACGATCATAAGCTACCTTGGTTTGAAGCGATGGTTCAAGGCACTGCAGTGTAATCAATCAACATATCCTCTACTTAACAAGTATCAGATAAATTGGCAGACAAATACAGCACTATTAAACACGCTTCCAAAAAAGACTCTGTTTAGACAAGAAGCCCAGCCTAATGACTCATAGCTGGGTTTCTTATTTAATCATTAGCTGTATATTTAAGGTATACAACACAGTATCAAGTAGTGTCGCTTTCCTATTTATACCTGCTATTGTGAGCCAAATACAAAGGTGCGTTATTCTACCACTTCTTTTGCTTTATCGATAACCGCTTGTGGCAACGTAATGCCTTCTTCTTTAGCATGTTTTGGACTGACGTATAGATCAAGCGCTTGTGGAGTGTAAACAGGGATAGCACCTGCTTTTTCACCGTTTAAGATACGTACGACAATTTTACCAGTTTCACGGCCAAGCTCATAGTAGTTCACGCCTAGAGCAGCAACGGCACCGCGCTCAACTGAGCTAGTATCTGAGGCAATTAGAGGAATCTTACTTTGTTTAGCAATTTGATAAAGTGATTCGTACGCTGATACTACGTTGTTGTCAGTTGAAGTATAGATCATATCGACCTTACCTTCGAGACTACGGGCTGCCATCGCGATGTCGTTACTACGCTGTGCAGGTGCTTCAAGTACATTGATACCGAGCGGCGTTAGTTTCTCTTTTAGATTTTTTAAGATAATCGTTGAGTTGACTTCACCTGGGCTATAGACATAACCGACGTTCTTTAATGATGGAATGATTTGACGCATCAAATCAATTTGTGGCTCATACGGTAGGGCATCTGATGCGCCTGTAACATTGGTGCCAGAGCCATCTAGCTTAGGTACCAGTTTTGCTGCTACTGGATCAGTAACTGCTGAGAATACCAATGGAATGCTGCTAGTAGAAGCGGCAACAGACTGTGCAGACGGTGTTGCAATAGCGACGATAACATCTGGCGCATCAGCGACAAATTGCTTTGCAATCTGACCAGCAGTAGCAGTGTTTCCTTGTGCGCTTTGGAAGTTAACGGTTAGGTTTTCACCGTCCTTGAAGCCTGCTTCGTTTAGCTCATCGATGACACCTTTACGTACATCATCAAGCGCTGGATGTTCGACGATAGCAGTAATAGCAACGGTCTTCATAGCCGTCGCTGCATCACCACTAGCGGCAGCATCAGTGGAGCCATCATCTTGTGCTGATTGATTACAACCAGTCAAGATAGCCGTACATACACCACCTAATAATAAAGCCTTACCGAAATTAAAACGACCAAAACGATTTTGAGACAACATGGGTCTTACTCCTAAAATAATAGTGTGTCCGTACACTATATAAATAATTGACGAGCTAATAGATAGCTTACTACTTTTTATTTGGTTTCAGCATCAATATCAACATTGATGGCGTTTTTTAGTAACTCTGCTGGCAAGCTGACACCTTGTGTTTTGGCGTGCTTAGGACTGACATATAAGGTCAGGTCATTCATGACTTCAGGTTTGATGGTGTTGACCGCTTCGCCATTTAATACGCGATATACCATCTTGCCAGTGGTACGACCAAAATCATAGTCATTAACACCAAGCGCAGCAGTCGCGCCGCGTTTTACACTGAATTCATCAGACGCGATAATTGGTAACTTTAGCTCATTTGCTGCTTGGGTCATGGCCTCAAAGGCAGAAGCAACATTGTTGTCAAATGAGGTGTAGATGATATCTGCGCGTCCTTGCAAACTGCGTGTCGCCATACCGATATCCGTTGGGCGATTAGCAGGAATGTCTAATAGTGACAGACCTCGTGCTGGCAGAGCTTGTTTTAGATTTTCACGTAATGACACTGAGTTTGCCTCACCTGGGCTATAGACATAACCAATGGTCTTTAAGTCAGGCTTTATCTGCTGTAACAAATCTAACTGCGGCTCTAGCGGTAACTGGCTTGATAGTCCAGTCAAGTTGCTTTGAAAAGGCTTGCCATCTGCCGTGATGAGCTTGGCACCTAGCGGATCTGACACAGCAGTGTAGATAATAGGGATAGTGGTGGTCGCGGCTACCACTGACTGCGCAGAAGGCGTTGAGATTGCTACGATTGCATCAGGATTGTCTCCTGCAAATTGCTTGGCAATCTGTCCTGCGGTCGCTGTATTCCCTTGCGCACTTTGAAAGTTAACAGTTAGGTTTTGACCTTCGACATAGCCGTTATCAGCCAACTCATCAATAATACCGCGGCGCATATCATCTAATGATGGATGCTCAACGATTTGAGTAATGGCAATAGATTTGGCAGGTTTGTCTGTAGCCGTGCTATTTTCAGCAGTCGCTGCGGTCTCGGTAGAGGAGTTTGAGCAGCCGATTAGTCCAAGTGTGCTAATGGCACTAAGAGCAACGCCATATAGGCTTAAGCGTAGAGTAGAAGCGATAGTCATTATTAGGTTAACTCATAGGTTATATCAATTGTAAAAACCAAATGGATACGGTCAGACTGATTGAGCCTACTAACTTATATAGTAGTCATTTTGCTCATCTGTTTGGTGTACTTTGGTTTTTTACCATGATATTGAAGAATGCAGATTAGCCAAGTCAATGCTATGTTGATGCTGAGATAGCAGGCTAACAATTAAATAAAGTAATCGTTCCATCGATTATTATGTTCATATTATGACAGTAATGTAAGTTATCGCAATAAGAAATTAATGTGTAGCGGTCATGGTGATGGATAATAAAAAAATCATCACTTCTTTTTATCTTATTAAGACGCGTGATGCATTGAAGCTCTTATGCAGATCTAAATATAACGGATGCCACTAGGGTACTTTTATTCGCTCAAACCATATGCAAAAGACTTACATCCTAGCAACGCATCTATTACGTACTCACTTCATAATTAACGTAAGCTAATTTTCATACGAGAAACATGATAGGTCTAAGGATAATCTAGTCATTCTGGTGACATTGTGCTGCCATAGTGGATGTGAAATAGACTCTATCATTTATCTAACTTTTTCAAATGACCATTTTTCGAATGACTATTTTGAGGATAATATTATGAACACTGCTAATCTTAAATTATTAACCATCGCCGGTATCACTGCTACTTCTTTGATTGGATTGCCTGCTATGGCAAAAGATGGTCATGGAAACGGGCACGGTAATGGACATGGTAATAGCAAAGGTAACTCTGCCCATGTCAGTAAAAATTATAAGCATAATGGCAACGCCCACCCAAGTATCAACGCTTATCGCAATGCTAGCCCGAATGCCTCATTTAAGCGTGATCTTGATAGATACGGTTATAGAATAGTCGGCAAGATTGATAGAAGGGATTATGACCGCTCTGTCGTTTTAGACCGTTATGATGACCGTTACGTTCGTATTCGTACCCCAGAGAATAACATTGTGACAGTGATTAATGATACGTTGCAGATTATCGATATCTTGAGTAGATAAGTTACGGCTTGGTTTTTATAAATTTGACAAATCAACCATAAAAAAAGATGCCTTAGTGGCATCTTTTTTATTTCTTAATCCTAAAAATAACCGTTATGCCAGTACGTCGCCAACAACACAAGCATCCGGTAAGGTAACGACTGTTAAGCCTGTCTTTGGCTCGCCAGTTGACAATACCATGCCTTCTGATACGCCAAATTTCATCTTGCGCGGGGCAAGGTTGGTCACGCAAATAACCTTTTTATTAATCAGTTGCTCAGGCTCATAGAACTTACGAATACCACTGAATACGTTACGTGGTTTGTCTTCGCCAACATCTAGCGTGAACTGTAGTAGCTTATCAGCACCTTCTACATGGTTACACTCTAAAACGTGTGCGACTTTCATCTCGACTTTGGCAAAGTCTTCGATACCAATATAGTTAGTTTGTTCAGCATCCGCGTCTGTTGCAGGTGCTTTGTCTTTTGCGGCAGGCTTGCTATTGTCAGTCGCGGCAGGAGCGTCTACTTGTGCGAGAGAGGCTTTTGAGTCTTCCACCATGGCCTCAATATCTTTTTCTTCGATACGCTGCATGAGTGGTTTGAATTTATTAATTTTATGACCTAGTAACCACTCATTACGACTGGCAAAACTTAGATCATCAAGGTTCAAAAACTCTTTCGCATTGGCGGTCAGCTCAGGTAGTACTGGCGCGAGATAAACCATCAATTGACGGAAGATATTGATAGCGACCGAGCAGACGTCTTGAACTTCTTGCTCAGTACCCTCCAACTTCGCTAGTGACCATGGCTTTTTGGCATCGATATATTCGTTGGCTTTGTCCGCACACTGCATAATTAAACGCATAGCACGCGAGAATTCACGATTCTCATAGGCAGCAGCAATCTCATCGCCCGTTTTGGTGATGTCTTCTAACAGCTCTGATTCGACGCAAACTTCTGACAGCATACCGTCGTATTTCTTAACCAAGAACCCTGCACTACGACTGGCGATATTGACGACTTTACCAACCAAGTCAGAGTTTACCTTCTGCATAAAGTCTTCTAAATCTAAGTTGATGTCTTCAACTTTATCAGACAGTTTACTGGCGAAATAATAACGCAGATATTCAGGATGTAAGTGCTCAGCATACGTCTCGGCCTTAATAAAAGTACCGCGTGACTTACTCATTTTTTCGCCATTAACCATCAAGAAACCATGGGCAAAGACGCCTGTCGGTGTACGGTATTCGCTACCAGCTAGCATGGCTGGCCAAAACAAGGCATGGAAGTAAACGATGTCTTTGCCGATAAAGTGATAGACCTCGGTTTTGTGCTCGTTTTCTTGTGCCCAGTAGCGGTCGAAATCAAGTGCTTGGTCTGTCCCTGCACGCTTATCACATAGGTTTTTAAAGCTTGCCATGTAGCCGACTGGCGCATCTAGCCACACATAAAAGTATTTGTCTGGCTCATCGCTTGGGGTATCTGGAATTTGGAAGCCGAAGTAGGGCGCATCGCGTGAGATATCCCAGCTGGCAAGTCCTGCTTCAAACCATTCTTGAAGTTTATTAGCCACTGACGTTTGCAAACGGTTGTCACTGCGCGTCCAATCTTTTAGGAACTGCTCAAACTCTGGCAAATCAAAGAAATAATGCTTAGAGGTTTTAAGTACTGGCGTTGCATTAGACAGTGTCGAATGCGGGTCTTTTAGATCCGTTGCATCGTAAGTGGTGCCACATACTTCACAGTTATCGCCGTACTGGTCTGGTGAATCACACTCTGGACAAGTACCTTTGACAAAGCGATCGGCTAAGAATAATTGCTTTTCAGGATCAAATAGCTGCTCGACGTCTTTTGTGCTGATATGACCAGCATCATTGAGACGACGATAAATCAGCTCAGAGAACTGTTTGTTTTCTTCTGAATGAGTGCTGTGGTAATTATCAAAGTTGATAAGGAACTTTGAAAAATCCGCTTCATGTGAGGCTTTAACTGAGGCAATTTGCTCTTCTGGCGTTACGCTGTTGGCTTCTGCTTTGAGCATGATTGCCGTACCGTGTGCATCATCCGCGCAGACATAGGTAACCTGATGGCCTTGCGCTTTCATCGCACGTACCCAAATGTCAGTTTGAATATATTCTACAAGATGCCCCAAATGGATATAGCCATTGGCGTAGGGCAGCGCACTGGTTACTAGAATCTCACGCACAAAATCACCTATATTTTTATATAAACGGGTTAGTTATCGAACATCTCAAACGATTCATCGCTCATCGATGCGACATCGTTAATGCTAAAAACTTCTAAAAATAATAAAAATTCAAAAAGTGTGCCTATGATACCGTAAATCAAATAAATTTGTGATATTCCTTGGTAATTACTTCTCATTTGGCAAGCACTTATTAACCATAAACAATAGCCTTGCATCGTATTTGATAGTTATAGAATAGTTATCAATCAGCCATGAAAAAACCCACCAAGCAGTATGCCGAGTGGGTTTTTTATTTATCCATTATTCACCTAGATACCAATAGTTAGTCACAATAAATAGCTAAGTGACTAAATGATTAAATGACTAAGTTAGCTTAGAATGAACCGAACATCGTACCTAAGATAATCACAGCGACCACAGCGACCAATGGAATGATCATTGTAACCATCGCCAAGTTCAAATAAGACTGTTTGTGGGTCAGACCACAAATCGCTAGCAAGGTGATGACAGCGCCACTGTGCGGAAGCGTATCGAGACCACCTGCCGCCATGACGGCTACGCGGTGCATTAGCTCAGGGTCGATACCGGCATTGACCGCCATTCTTAAATAATCTTCACCCAATGTAGATAGCGCAATACTCAAGCCGCCAGACGATGAACCTGTGATACCAGCAAGCGTAGTCATAGCGACCGCTTCTGAGATCAGAGGGTTGTCAGGGTTTAGGTTTAGGATGCTATCACGAATGATAAGGAAGCCTGCGAGCGACGCGATAACTGCACCGTAACCTACTTCTGATGCGGTATTAAAAATCGGCAACATAGAATCATAAGTACCACGGTTAATGGTTTTTTGTAGATTATTCCAATGTCCAATACGTAGCAGAATTAACACCACACAAGCTACGACCAACGAGATAATAATTGACCATAACCCTAGCGAGCCTGCGATATTCAAGTCTGGGAATTGAGTTTGTAGACTACTAAAGTCTATCGATGGGAATACCACATAGGTCAATATAGCGTTCAAGCCAATGACCAATACCAGCGGAATCATGGCAACGGTGAATGAAGTGTGATGAGTGTTTAATACCTCAGCTTCTTTTGCCGTTGCGCCAACACCGCCTACATCTTCTTCGTCATGCTGACCATAACCTTCGCCCGCTGCATTGGCTTTTCTGGCACGTGATTGCAGCCACATCCAACCACAAATAAACATGATCGTACCGCCGATGATACCCAAGATAGGGGCGGCAAATACGTTGGTATTGTAGTAAGGAATGGGAATAGCGTTTTGAATGGCTGGCGTGCCTGGCAGTGCAGTCATCGTAAACGTAAATGATCCTAGAGCAATCGCTGCTGGAATCAAACGTTTTGGGATATCGGCTGCTCTAAACAAGTCTTTGGCGATTGGATAAATAGCAAAAGCCACAACGAACAACGATACGCCGCCATAGGTCAAAATAGCACAGACCAAAATCACCGCAAGGATGGCCTTGCTAGCACCGAGCTTTTCGACGACCGTATTGGCAATGGCGGTTGCTGCGCCAGAGTCTGCCATTAGGCGGCCAAATAGTGCCCCTAGCAAGAATATAGGAAAAAACTTAAGCAAGAATCCACTTAACGCGCCCATAAAAACATCGGTATAAGCGGGGATGGTGTTTAAGAAGTCACCTGATAGTAAGACTGCCAGCGTCGCCATAATCGGTGCTAGGATCAGCACAGAATAACCGCGATAAGCAAAAAACATGAGTAATAATAGGGTGATGACAATCGCAAATGTACTAAACATGATAGCCCTCCTTGGCAAAATTAAGACAGCGAGTATGTCGCGCTTATCGATGTAGGTCAATAAGATTTAGGTCAATAAAATTAATCAAAAAACCTTATTTTTTTATATTCTATTAAACATAAATCCAATTGCGATATTATTGAAGGATAAGGAATACTTTGTTGACTCGCGTGCTCTTGGGTTATTTTCTAATCACTACGAAAATAATATGTTAAGTTATCACAACTGTTTCACGCATGATATAGCGAGATAAAATGTATTGTTATGGATAATAATGTAAAATATAATGCGTGCCATTTATCAGGTAGAGTATGCAGTCGTCGCTCTCAAGTCTGATAAAGCTCTAATAATAACTCTTAAAACCAAACATCAAATTTACAAGGAATGTGAATATGTTTAGTGCCATCACTAATGCGAGCGTACAGTTAGTCAACCGCTATCTACCATCCCCATTCGTGTTTTCGATCGTATTGACCCTCATTGCATTTGCTGTAGGACTGGCAATTACTGGCCAAGATATGATTGCGATGGCAGGGCATTGGGGCAATGGACTGTGGTCACTGCATAGCTTTGCCATGCAAATGGCATTGGTTTTAGTGACAGGCTATGCCTTTGCTAGTGCGCCATTCATTCAACGCTTATTGGACAATCTGGCTAGTCGTGTTCACTCTCCTACGACCGCCATTATCGTATCGACCTTGGTGGGATTGGTTGGCTCATGGATAAACTGGGGCTTTGGTTTAATCATCGGGGCAATCTTTGCAAAGGCCTTGGCCAGAAAAGTCGCTAATGTCGACTATCCGCTATTGGTCGCGGCTGCCTATTCAGGCTTTGTGATTTGGCATGGTGGCTTTTCAGGTTCGATACCGCTGACACTTAGCTCGGGCGGTGATACGCTCCTGACGTTGTCAGGCAATACTATGACAGAAGCAGTGCCTTTATCGCAGACGGTATTTGCAGGCTACAACATGCTGCTAGTGGGTTTACTTATCGTTATTTTGCCACTCGTCAATCGCTTTATGCATCCTAAAAATCCTACGGTTATTGATCCTAAGCTGATCAAAGAAGAGATCTACGTCGCGCCACAAAGAGACACGCCTGCACAAAAATTAGATGATAGCCGTATTATTGCTGTCATCTTATTGGCCTTAGCACTGATGTACTATATTAGCGAGTTTGGTAGTAACGGTTTTAACCTCGGGCTTAATACCGTTATTGGGCTATTCTTGTTCATAGGTTTGCTATCGCATGGCACGCTAGAGCGTTATTATCGTGCCGTACACTCAGGCATCGGCGGCATCACAGGTATTGTACTGCTGTTCCCTTTCTATGGCGGTATCATGGGAATTATGACGGGTGCCAATGCGGATGGCATCTCTATCAGTACGCAAGTCACCGAGTTTTTTGTCAATTCCGCTTCTGCAGACAGTTTCCCAATTTTTGCATTTTTAAGTGCTGGCTTGGTCAATGTCTTTGTGCCATCGGGCGGTGGACAGTTTGCTGTGCAAGGCCCCGTTATGATTCCAGCTGGCATTGAGCTAGGTGTTAGTCCAGCCATTACTGCGATGGCGATTGCATGGGGGGACGCGTGGACCAATATGATTCAGCCGTTTTGGGCTTTGCCATTGTTGGGTATCGCAGGTTTGGATGCACGCGCTATCATGGGCTACTGCCTAATAGTACTGGCAGTCTCTGGTGCCATTATCATGAGCGTGTTTTGGCTATTGGTATAGTCATTCCACTATAAAAGTATTACTGCGTTAACCTCGCTTGAAGTATTTAATATACATCTACACTCGGTTGCCTTGTACTATTTTTAAATTGAATCGTCTATATGGCGTTATAACGCTCAAAAGAAAAACAAGCATAATGAATTTTCACTGTTAGGTTTTATCAAAAGCAACAATCAAACGGATAATTGAGACACTTAATTCAGCATTAGTTTATGCACGGATTAAAAATATAAATAACAGTCATAGGAGACAAGCATGAGTCAATCAAAAGTATATAACAGTGCTGAAGAAGCGCTAAAAGGCGTCGTTAGTGACGGGCAAACGCTCGCGATCGGTGGCTTCGGTCTATGCGGTATTCCAGAAGCATTAATTGCAGCGCTGCGTGATAGCAAAGTTAAAGAGCTGACTTGTATCAGTAATAACGCTGGTGTCGATGACTTCGGTCTTGGGCTATTGCTACAGACACGCCAAATCAAAAAAATGATTTCATCTTATGTGGGTGAAAACAAAGAGTTTGAGCGCCAGTATTTGGCAGGCGAGTTAGAAGTTGAGTTGACGCCTCAAGGAACCTTGGCTGAAAAACTGCGCTCAGGCGGTGCTGGTATCCCTGCGTTTTATACCGCAACAGGCGTAGGTACATTAGTCGCTGAAGGCAAAGAAACGCGTGATTTTGATGGTCGTACTTATGTGTTGGAGCATTCCTTACGTGCTGATATCGCTCTAATCAAAGCGCAAAAAGCTGATAAAGCGGGCAATCTGATATTTAATAAAACGGCTCGTAACTTTAATCCAGATTGTGCGATGGCCGGTAAAATCACAATTGTTGAAGTCGAAGAAATCGTTGAGACAGGTACGTTTGATCCAGACGAAGTGCATCTGCCAGGTATTTTTGTTCAGCGTATTGTATTGAATGCTAGCCCTGAAAAACGTATTGAAAAGACCACGACTAAAGCTGTAGAAGGCGCGTAAATAAAAACGTGGTCGACGCTTAATCGTACGTGAAATCAACAGTTAATTTTAGATTGATAATAGTTTAGAAAGCTAATTGATTCGATAACTGGCTATCTAAATGAATAAAAATAGAATATCGCAAAAAATAAGGAAATCAGCATGGCATGGACAAGAGAGCAAATGGCGCAACGCGCTGCAAAAGAGCTACAAGATGGCTACTATGTGAACCTAGGCATCGGTCTTCCAACGTTGGTCGCCAACTACATCCCTGAAGGCGTGGACGTATGGCTACAATCAGAGAATGGCTTGCTAGGTATTGGTGAGTTCCCTACAGCAGAAAACGTTGATGCTGACTTGATTAATGCGGGCAAGCAAACGGTGACTGCAGAAGCTGGTGCTAGCTATTTTAGTAGCTCAGAGTCTTTTTCAATGATTCGTGGCGGTCATGTCAACTTGGCAATATTGGGTGCAATGGAAGTCTCAGAAAAAGGCGACCTTGCCAACTGGATGATTCCCAAAAAGATGGTTAAAGGCATGGGCGGGGCGATGGATTTGGTTGCAGGCGTACAGCGTGTGATTGTCCTAATGGAACAAGTCAATAAGCATGGCGAACCAAAAATCTTGGCAAACTGTGAGCTACCATTGACGGGTAAAGGCGTGGTTGATCGTATCATTACTGAGCTTGCTGTATTAGATGTTACTGATGAAGGCCTCAAACTGGTTGAATTAGCAGATGGTGTGAGCTTTGATGATCTACAAGAAAAAACGCCAGTAAGTATTATTCAGTAAACTTTGTACAGTAAAGTGACTGTCGTAAGATTAATCTGTTTTATCCCGCAAATAAATACGCCACTATAATCATAGTGGCGTATTTGTTCAGTTCAATTTTATAAAAACTAATAGTATTTTAGACCATGATAAGGAATATGTATGGCGACCCAATTAGAACAAGATTTGACAGGCAAAGTAGCATTGGTCACTGGCTCTGCAAGCGGTATCGGACGTGACATCGCTGAAACTTATGCAAAAGCAGGCGCAGCGGTTGGTATTGCCGATATTAATCTCGAAGCGGCACAAAAAACCGTTGATGCTATTGAAGCTGCTGGTGGACGTGCTCTAGCAATTGCCATGGATGTTACCTCAGAAGATGCGGTAAACGACGGTGTACAACAGCTAGTTGATACTTTTGGTAGTATTGATATTTTGGTTTCTAATGCTGGCATTCAGATTATTGACCCTATCGATAAAATGGCGTTTAGCGATTGGAAAAAAATGCTTAACATCCACTTAGATGGCGCTTTTTTGACCACTAAAGCCGCGATTAAGCACATGTATAAAGGTGATAAGGGCGGCACAGTTATTTATATGGGTTCTGCGCACTCGCATGAGGCCTCATTATATAAAGCCCCTTACGTGACTGCTAAGCACGGACTACTAGGACTGTGCCGTGTATTGGCCAAAGAAGGTGCAGCGCATAAAGTACGCTCGCATGTGATTTGCCCAGGATTTGTCAAAACGCCATTGGTCGAAAAACAAATCCCAGAGCAAGCAGCTGAAAAAGGCATCAGTGAAGAGTCAGTTATTAATGATATTATGTTGGTCAATACAGTAGATAAAGAGTTTACGACAGTAGAAGATATTGCTCAATTGGCACTATTTTTAGCGGCTTTCCCAACCAATGTATTCACTGGACAATCTATCGTGGCCAGTCATGGTTGGTTTATGAATTAATATATGTACAAATTGCATATACCACAACGCCAGACCTACTGGCGTTGTGGTTTTTTTATGCCTCCAATTCAGCTACACTGTCACGATAGAAGGTTTGGCTAATATACTCATTAACGCTATCAGCTGTAAGATACACAATGAGACAACTTGAGCGATTTGCCAGATCTACCCACTTGTATAGGCCATAATAGTAGCTATGTTTAACTTTATGAAGAAAAAAACCACAAAAACCGAAACGCCTCAGCAGCAGGCAGAGCGTGATAGTGCCGTCGACAAAGTCCTACTTGGATATGAGATAGGTGCTGTCAGTATTGCCACGATGGTCACAGGGCTTGAGCGTGATGGCGAAGCACTTACGTTAGACCTGCGTTTGCCGAAAGACAGCAATCCTGAAGTTATCCAGCAGGAGCTTGGGCAGTTGCTACACCCGCATGGTATTACCACGATTCATATGAACGTGCGTCTGCCTGCGCCAGAAAAGGGTTCAGGTTCAAGCTTACCAAAGCAGATGCCAAAGACAACCAATGCGATGGAGTCTCAGCCTTCATCTGATGCTAATAACAATGATAGTAACACTAACGCTGAGCCACCGATTACGAAAGCTGCACCTACGCAAGCATCGTTGGCCGCGCATCCTCGTATCCGTCATATTATTGTTGTGGCATCAGGTAAGGGCGGTGTTGGCAAATCAACCACCACGGTCAACATTGCCTTAGCACTACAGAAGCTTGGCAATCGCGTTGGTGTGCTAGATGCCGATATCTATGGTCCTAGTATGCCAACGATGCTAGGCGTTGCTGATGTGAAGCCGCAACTAGAAAACGAGCAATTCGTACCGGTCGATGCGCATGGTATGGCAATGCTCTCTATCGGTAGCTTGCTTGATGGAGATAATACTCCGGTTGCATGGCGTGGACCAAAAGCCACGGGTGCATTGATGCAGCTATATAATCAAACCAATTGGCCCCAGCTAGACTACCTAGTGATTGATATGCCACCCGGTACGGGTGATATACAGCTGACATTGGCGCAGCGTATTCCAGTCACGGGTGCTGTCATTGTCACGACACCGCAGCATGTTGCCTTGCTCGATGCGCAAAAAGGCGTTGAGATGTTTAACAAAACCAACATTCCTGTGCTTGGCGTAGTTGAAAACATGGCGCTACATACCTGTAGCAACTGTAATCACACCGAAGCGATCTTTGGTACGGGTGGCGGTGAATTTATCGCTGAGCAGTATCAGGTACCGCTATTGGGTCAGCTACCACTTGCCAGTGGCATTCGTGCACAAGTTGATAAAGGCGTGCCAAGCGTCTTAGCTGATGATGAGTTTGCACAATATTATCTAGATATTGCCAAAAACATCGAAACCAACATCAATAAATTCGCAAAGCCTGTCGATGATAAGCGGATTTTTTGATGATGGAGAAGTAGCCTAAGCTGGCAACTTTTAAAGTAAATGTATTGTCTAAAAAGAAGATATCTTGAACTTATCTATTTATCAAAGCCATTTAGACAATACTCTCAAGCAGTATAGAGTCTTACGATTATTTCGCCCGCCGATATACATCATTGAACTCTCAAACAATCAGTTGATTGCCGTTTGCTACTATAAAGATGGCAGTAGCAAACGCTATCAGATTAATGCTGACTTTAGCAATCGCCGAATGGTAATTGCCGATTTTAACAAATTCGCAAAGGCTCTCGCTGAGCTGTTAAAAAAGTTTCCAAGACACTTTTTATGGATGAGTGCGCTTGCATCAATCAATGTTACACAAACACTAGCAGATGGATTAACCAGTATTGAAGTTAAGGTGATAACTGAAGCGTTTTTTGAGGGTTCTGTACAGGCAAAAAGAAGAATTTTACATAGCACCGTTAGCTATCAAGGACAGATAGTACCTTTAGAAAAATTTGGCTAGGATGCAGATATCATGAATAAAAGCCACGACAAACCGTATACTGCCGCCAACTTAAAACTGGCAAATCTCGAATATCTTATCCAAAATGGTCAGCCTGTTTTTGGTGTTTTCTCCCAAGTCAAAAGTATCAACTACTTAGACTATTATAGTCATCTCATTTCACAAAAATCCTTACCTAACTGGCGTAAAGAATTACAAGCCAACCAATTCTGCTTTATTCAGATACTCCAGCCCCCGTATCGAATGTGCCTCGCGCTCGCAACGATTAAGCTTGCGACTAGTGCTTTCGTTTACATTTATAATGAAGATACTCAGCAGCTGGAAGTCTGTGAGGCGCTACAGCCTTTGACGCATCATACGCACTTAGATGGTGATGGTTATCAAGGGCAGATGGTATTTACACATACAAAGCTCAGCGTCACCTTGGATTTTAGTCCTGCTCAGATGAATATTGCGCTCGACAGTCAGTATGTTGCAATAACGGCAGCGTTAGCACGAAGCGCACAACCGTTAGCCATATGTACGCCCACTGGTAGGCGTGGCTGGACGTTTACGCAAAAAGAGCCGTTGACCGCACTATCTGGGCATTTACTCATTAAAGCCAAGTCAAAATTTCATACTGATGCTCCTGATGCTCCTGATGCTCAACCTCAAAAAATAAAATTCACCGATGCTACTATTGCCAATCTAGATTGGACGCTCGGCTATATGCGTCATGAGACCAATTGGTTTTGGAGCTGTATCACTAGCTATTTGTCAGATGGTCGTCACTTTTTGCTCAATCTGTCTATGGGTGTCAATGAGACAGGAGTCAGTGAAAATGCGTGTTGGCTTGAGGGGCAAATATTCTATTTACCACCCGTTATGTTTGCTCGTGAAGGTTCAAGTATTCGATCAAATCAGCCAGATAGTCTTGAGCCAAGTATAGAAAGTGTAGAAACTGACGCTAGCATCTCAAAGCCATGGCGTATCTATCATCAAAATCTCGGGTGGAGCAATGTCGATATTGATTTGAGCTTCACACCGATTACCGTTTATAAAAAGACCGATAATTTTGGTGTGATAGCCAGTATCTTTGAGCAGTGGATAGGTTTTTATAGTGGTGAAATTCGAATAAGAGATGAAGTTGTTAGGCTTGATAATGTCATGGGGCTCGCAGAAGATCATTTTGCCAAATGGTAGCTTCTAAGATATAACATGGGAATAAATGAGATTAATGGCTGTATTCAGCTTTAAGTAGCCGCTCCTCTATAAATTCAGCCACCAATTCCGTATAATCGTCGCTATTAAATATTTGCTAAGGAACAACAATGTCTATTAAGTCTGACCGCTGGATTCGTAAAATGGCCGAAGAGCACGGCATGATTGAACCGTATGAGCCAGGTCAAGTGCGCTTCAATGATGCAGGCGAGCGTTTGGTTAGCTACGGCACCTCAAGCTACGGTTATGATGTGCGCTGTGCTCCTGAGTTTAAAGTTTTTACCAACGTACATTCAGTGGTCGTTGATCCTAAAAACTTCGATGATAAAAGCTTTATCGATATCGTTGGTGACGAATGTATCATTCCACCAAATTCATTTGCTTTAGCCCGTACTATGGAGTACTTCCGTATTCCGCGTGATGTATTGACTATTTGCCTAGGTAAATCGACTTACGCGCGCTGCGGTATTATCGTCAACGTAACCCCGCTTGAGCCTGAGTGGGAAGGGCACGTCACTTTAGAGTTTAGTAATACGACCAATCTGCCAGCCCGTATCTATGCTGGCGAAGGCGTTGCGCAAATGCTGTTTTTCCAAAGCGATGCTGATGACGTTTGTGAGACCAGTTACAAAGACCGCGGTGGTAAATACCAAGGTCAGCGCGGCGTGACACTGCCAAGAACCTAGTCAGTGACACCCAATTAGGGTCTTAAACAGGTAATAAAAAAGCCAGTCATATTAAATATGGCTAGCTTTTTTATTGGGTTAAATAGAACTGTTCTAAGGTTCTATTTATTTCAAGACTTTCTACTTTAAGACCTTTAAACCTGCTTTATTATCACGCTTTGGTTTAGGTGCTTTGGCAGGACTGTTGTTAGACATTGGTGCTGAGTCGTCTTCTGGCTGATAGTTGTCATACTCTTTTGGATCAAAGAACATCCCTTGCGAGTTCTCTTTAGCGTAGATACCCATCACCGCAGTAAGTGGCACCCAGATTTCTTGTGATACACCACCGAAGCGCGCACTAAAATGAATATAGTCATTTTCCATACTCATGTTACCCGTAGCACGGCTGGCGATATTTAATACGATACGACCGTCTTGCACATGCTCGGTTGGTATTTGCACATTGTCAGCGGTAGCATCGACCATCAAGTATGGTGTCAGAGCGTTGTCTTCTATCCATTGATATAGTGCGCGTACCATATAAGGGCGGGTAGGTGTAATAGAGGTGGTTTCGCTCATCTAATGATTTCCTATACTAATAATTTTTAATAATGAAAAATATCTCGTTTAGCAATTTATCAAATGACAGATGCTAATTAACGTCTATCTTATTTATACTTTATTTTAGGACAGCTTTTGATACTTGTCTAATCAACGCACGCTTTTTTGGAAGCTACTGCGCTCAAACACTCTCGTTTGGTATTCAAACAATGGACGGCTAATGGCACGTGGCAGCTCAATACCCATCTCGTCTAATCGCCATAATAGTGGTGCTAATAACACGTCACACCAACCAAACTCATCAGCCATGAAATAAGGCTTATGAGCGAACAGCGGTGACAGAGTGATCAACGAGTCACTGAGCTGTTTTTTGGCAACGGCAGCCTGTGCTTTATTAAAGCTATCTGGATGCGTCAACAAGCGCTTGCCTAGTACTAACCAATCACGCTGAATGCGCCAAGCCAATTGGCGAAACTGTGCACGCTCTTGCGGTGTCTCAGGGAGCAGTTTATTGGTATGATAACGCTCTTCTAAATACTCAAAAATGACATTAATCTCATAAAGCGCAATCTCACGCTGCTGTAATACAGGCAAGGTGTGATAAGGGTTTAGCTCAGTCAAATCTTCAGGGCGCTCAGAATGTAAGCGAGACAAATAGTAAGCGAGCTTTTTTTCTTCAAGTAATAGGCGTACCACATGACTGTCGTAGCCGTCATCAGCATACAAAATTAGCTGACTACTTGGAATGTCATTCGCATCAATCATGAAAGCCTAATGTTAATAGTGAAGGTTGTCATCGTAAACAAACTCGCAACGTTTATCAAGGTAGTGTACGTAAACATTAGCGCTGAGCGACTTATTTTACGGTATATCTAGTATTTATGCTCTATATCAAGGCACAAAAAAGCACTACCGAAGTAGTGCCTTTTTTAATTCTCAGAACCGTTTGCTGACTATGACTTATTTAACATCTTTCCAGAATTCTTTATTCAATAAGTAAACTGGGATGAGCAGTACTAATAAGAATAGAATTACAAAGAAACCAATTACTTGACGGTCATGGCGAGCAGGTTCGCCCATCCACGCCATAAAGTTAACCAAGTCACCAACTTCAGATTCAAACTCTTCTTGGCTCAACTCTTCTTGCATATTATGCAATACGTGAGGCATCGCTGCATTGGCCAGTACTAAGTTGTTTGCACCCCAAGGACGGCTTGGATCTTCATAGAACGACAGTAGGTAAGTATATACCCAATCATCGCCACGTAGACGTGTCTCAAGTGATAGATCAGGCGGCGCTGCGCCAAACCAAGATGCTTGAATCTCAGGATCGATCTCAGCAGTAATGTGGTCACCGATTTGATCGGTAGTAACCATCAAATACTTTTCAACCAGCTCAGGCGGTATCTCTAAATCTTTGGCAATGCGTGAGTGACGAACGTACTTAGCTGAGTGACACCCAGCACAGTAGTTCATAAAGATTTTTGCACCGTTTTGTAGCGAGCCCTTATTGGTAAAATCAATAGGAGCTGTACTACAAGCCAGGTGTTCATCAACGCCATCTGCATTGGTGAATGTACCGCAGCCACTGCCTGAAGCCATTGCCGTACCAGCAGTCAAGGTTAATGCCGCGCCTAAGCCTAGACCAGCTAGGGATTTAATTAGCGTGCTCATTAGTGACCTCCGGTAACGCGTTCTGGTGGCTGTTTACACTTCTCAATCGCAGTGTAGAAAGGCATCAGTAAGAAGAACAAGAAATATAGAATCGTGAATACACGAGCCATGATGGTTGCCGTTGGTGTAGCAGGCGTCGCACCTAAGTAACCCAATACAACAAAGCTAATAGCAAATACAGTAAGCGCGATTTTAGACAAGATACCTTTATAACGTATAGAGCGCACAGGAGACCTATCAAGCCATGGGATCAAGAACAGTACGGCAATCGCACCACCCATCGCAATCACGCCACCAAGCTTGTCAGGAACCGCACGTAAAATAGCGTAGAACGGCGTGTAGTACCATACTGGTGCAATATGTGCTGGTGTTTTCAGTGAGTTCGCTGTCTCAAAGTTTGGTGGTTCAAGGAAGAAACCGCCGCCTTCTGGGAAGAAGAATACCACTGCAAAGAAGCAGATAAAGAACACAACAATACCAACCATGTCATGCACAGTGTAGTACGGATGGAATTCGATACCGTCTAATGGCACACCATTTTTATCTTTTAGCTTCTTAATATCGATGCCATCAGGGTTGTTCGAGCCCACATGATGCAATGCCACGATATGCATAAATACTAAGCCTACCAGTACTAATGGAATAGCAACAACGTGTAGAGCAAAGAAACGGTTTAGGGTAATACCAGAGATGATATAGTCACCACGTACCCATTCAGCAAGGCCATCACCAATCACAGGTAGCGCTGCGGGTAAGTTCAAGATAACCTGAGCACCCCAGAATGACATGTTGCCCCAAGGTAGTAGGTAACCGAAGAAACCTTCTGCCATAAGTGCTAAGTAGATACCCATACCGATGAGCCAGATAAGCTCACGAGGTTTTTGGTATGAACCGTATAGCAAGGCTCTAAACATATGCAGATAGACAACGACGAAAAACGCAGATGCGCCGGTTGAGTGCATATAGCGAATGAGCCAACCACCTTTTACGTCACGCATGATGTATTCAACAGACGCAAATGCCCCTTCGGCACTTGGGTTGTACATCATCGTAAGCCATATACCAGTCACCAATTGGTTGACCAGTACAATCATCGATAGCACGCCAAAGAAGTACCAAAAGTTAAAGTTCTTTGGTGCGTAGTACTTTGACATATGGTATTCATAGGTTTCGGTCGCTGGAAAACGCGCGTCCACCCAATGCATTAACTTTTTACCAATACTCATATTAAGCCTCCCCAACCGTCAAGATGGTACCATCCATACCATATTCTGGAACGGGTAAATTAAGTGGTGCAGGGACGCCGCTATATACGCGACCTGCTAAGTCATATTTTGACCCGTGACACGGACAGAAAAATCCGCCGTACCAATCATTACCACCTAAATCCACCGCGCCCACATCAGGACGGTAGTTTGGTGCACAGCCCAAATGTGTGCAAACGCCTTCGACCACCAATACGGTTGGATCTAAAGAGCGAGTAGGATTTTTGCAATATTCAGGTTGTAGAGACGCATCAGACTCAGGATCGGATAATAGAGGCTTGACTGACTCTAATCCTGCAACCATGTCTTCGGTGCGCTTAACCACATAAATAGGTTTACCACGGTATTTGACGACGATCATTTGTCCATCTTCGATAGAACCAATATCTTGGGTCACTGCAGCCCCTGCAGCCTCAGCTTTAGCGCTTGGGTACCAAGAACGGACAAAAGGTGTCGCCACGGCAGCTACCCCAGCTGCACCAATCGCGGCAGTTGAGGCAATAAGAACTCTACGGCGTTGTACATTAACGCCTTCGGCTTGGCTCATTAATACTTCCTCCAGGTGAATGAAATGGGATTATCCCACACTGGGTTTGTGGCTTAGAAAATATACAATATCAAGCCACTTTAGCTGTGCCTAATTTTGCTAATTGTTGCTATTCTAAGCTATTTCGGTGATAAAATAAATTATTGCGTTAAAAATAAAGCAACCTCAATAGGACATATTAGAAGGTTGAATATGACAATCAAACTAAAACAGTTGGATTATCAACGTTTAACGCTAACTTTGCTTTAACAAGGATTATGATGTGATGACCTTATAAATAATAAGGATTTTCAGCAATAGCGAATGATACTTGAAATTAAGGTAATGTTCACTAACTTTCACCATCTAACTACTTTGTAAGTTGCTGTAAAACAAATATCACCACTCTATATAATAAAGTAGTGATGTTTTCATAATGATTAATAAGGTTTTGTCAGACTATCAGAAACTTGTTTATCGAAATACGCAATACAAAGTACATGTGCGATATTCCAATAAACTCAGCTAGAGAGTTGCCACTATTAGCCTTCAAGCTCACTCCAACGTTCAAGCTTGTGCATCATCTCATCTTCGATGGTTAAGAGACGCTCACTAGCAGCTGTCGCCGCATCAAAGTCGGTATTGAACCAAGAGCCATCGGCCAGCTTTTCTTGCAATTGAGCCTGTTCAGCTTCGAGTGCAGCGATTTCTTTTGGCAAGTTATCCAGTTCGCGTTGATCATTATAATTTAGCTTTTTGACTGGCTTATTTGGTTTCGCTGCTGCGCCAGACTTATTTGTCGCTTTATTGCTTGCTGCATTGTTGGCAGGCGCTTTAGCAGCACGGGATGCTTCTTCGCGGTTTTTTTGTACGAGGTACTCTTGATAACCACCTACATACTCACTAACAGTGCCTTTACCATATTCATCTTCGCCAAACACCCACGTAGAGGTAACGACGTTGTCCATGAATGAACGATCATGACTGATCAGCAAAATCGTACCACCAAAGCTGGCGACTGATTCTTCTAACAACTCAAGTGTTGCCATGTCCAAATCGTTGGTCGGCTCATCGAGTACCAAAATATTGGCAGGTTTCAATAACTGCTTGGCCAGTAGTACTCGGTTACGCTCACCACCAGACAGTGCTTTGACAGGTGTACGTGCGCGCTCTGGTGCAAATAAGAAATCTTGCAAGTAGCTCATGATATGTGTTTTGCGACCGCCAACTTCGACAAAGTCAGAACCTTCCGAAACGTTTTGTGCAACGCTTGCTTCAAGGTCTAACTGATCACGCAGCTGATCGAAGAATGCGATTTTTAGATTAGTACCTAATTCGACACTACCAGACTTGGTAACTTCGTCATCAGACATATCGAGTAGGGCTTTAATAAGCGTAGTTTTACCAGCACCGTTAGGCCCAACAATACCAATCTTATCGCCACGCATAATAGTAGTCGTAAAATCATCTACTAATATGTTGCCGTCATATTCAAGATGTAAGTTTTTGACTTTACAGACAAGCTTGCCGCTTTTCTCGCCTTGACCCATGGTGATGTTTACATTGCCCACTTGTTCACGGCGATCGCTACGCTCTTCACGTAAGGCCTTTAGTTCACGTACACGGCCTTCGTTACGGGTACGACGGGCTTTGATACCTTGACGAATCCAAACTTCTTCTTGTGCCAGTTTTTTATCAAAGTTGGCATTGTTCTTTTCTTCAGCTTGTAACTGTAGCTCTTTCAGCTCTTGATAGCGCGCGTAGCCACCTTCGCCTTGTGTCACGTCATAGCTGGTCAATTGGCCACGGTCAAGCTCAATAATGCGAGTCGATAGTTTATTGACGAATGCTCTATCATGAGTCACGAACAACAACGTTAAGCCTTGCCAATCAAGCAAAAAGCGTTCTAACCATTCGATACTTTCAACATCCAAATGGTTGGTTGGCTCATCTAGTAGTAGCACATCAGGCTTAGTAACTAGCGCCCGAGCAAGTAACACGCGGCGTTTACGACCACCAGATAGAGATGATAAGTCATCTTCTGGATTAAGGCCCATGGTCGTAATCAGACGCATGGCATCGCGCTCCAAGTCCCAACCATGCACCGCATCGATATCATGCTGTAGGGTCGCCATGTGCTCACAGGCATCCATATCGCCATTCGCGCACATATCGACTTGCTTATTATAGTTAATGAGCAAATCAGCCGTGCGACGACTGCCGCCCATGACGATGTCTAATATGCGACCGCTAGTCTCAGGAACGTCTTGCTCTAGCATCGCTACACGCATGCTACTGTTGGTAATAATCTCGCCACTGTCAGGCTGCAATGAGCCATTGATCAGTTTAAACAAAGTAGATTTACCTTCGCCGTTGCGGCCAATCAAGCACACACGCTCGCCTGTATTGATAGAAAAATCAATACCATCAAGAACAGGCGCGACGCCAAAGGCTAAGTGAATGTCTTTTAAATGAATCAGTGCCATAGAGTATCTTAAGCTTATATAATAGTGAGGTAGGGGTTGTTGCAAAATTGCCTGCAGTATAACATGCCACCGCATCACTGTAGTGAGAGTAAATAGTTTTATCAGTACTATTTATTGCTTTTACTAATGGATGCTATTTAACGACTATTATTATAGATTTATCTCTAATCTACAGTACTCCTTGAACCCCTTAATAATCCATTCTTTCAATTTAATATTTACTATAATTTAGAGAAAAATATGAACCAACCTAGAATTACAGATGATACTTCTGATATTCAAAATGATTTGCAAGCCCAAGTAATCGATTTGCAAATGAGCCTCGCGCACCTTGAAGTTACCGTCGAACGACTGGATGACGTAATCACGCGACAAGACAAAGATATTCATACGCTGCAACGTCAACTACAGCTGATTTATAAACAGATTGAGGGTCAAGATACGGAAAGTGGCATTGCACCATTCGATGTAATGGCAGACAGACCGCCACATTATTGATAAGTAAGATTTGGAAAGAAAATCTTTTAATAACGGAAAATATATACGTATTTTTATATATAGATACTGTTTAATGACTATGTGGTCATAACATGGGAATAATGTGTTTTTGTAGTTGTTTTAGTGTTAAAAAATCTTTACTATCTTCCACCTCGGATACTGATTACCTATTAATACTGGGTAAAACAGTAAAACAATGCGGATGTTTGGAGATATAAAATGCGCCACACCTTTCATTTAAAAACTCTTGCAGTAGCTATTGCTACTCTTTCTGTTGCTAGCGTCGCTAGTGCTGCTGGCCTTGATCGCTCAGGCCAAGATATCACCGCATTCCTACAAGACGGCACTTATGCAGAAGCTGTCTACACTTATATCGATGCTGATGTTACTGGTCACGACAACGCTTATATCGGTTCAGACAACAAAGCTTATACTCAGGGCAAGAAAATTGATGATATCGCTGAGTCTTATGACTTTTTCCGCTATGGTGTAAAAGCAGATATCAACGAAACCTTTAGCGTTGGTGTGTTATATGATGAGCCTTTTGGTGCAGCAGCTGATTATAGTGGTGATAACAACTTTGTAGATCAAAATCCTGCTTCACCTAGAAATGGTGAAGGTACGAATGTAGAAGTGCGTACTGAGAGCATCACAGGTATCATCGGTGCAAAATTTGGTGAAAATAAGAACTTTCAAGTTTACGGCGGTCCAGTTGCCCAGCGTGTCAAAGCTGATGTAAAACTTCGTGGTACTGCTTATAGTGCCGCTAATGGCTATACTCTACATACCAGTGCTGATCAAGATTACGGTTATATCGCAGGTATTGCTTATAGCAAACCTGAGATCGCTTTGAAAGCTGCCTTAACCTATCGTTCAGAAATTGAACACAATGCAAAATCATCTGAAATCTATCCTGTTGTAGGTACTGGCACTATACCAGATCCTATCGAATCTGCGTTAGGTCTTTCAACAGATAGAAATGATAGCATTGAAATCACCACGCCTAAATCAGTTAACTTTGATTTCCAAACTGGTATCAATCCAACAACATTAGCTACTGCAAAAGTACGCTGGGTACCATGGAGTGATTTTGCTATCGTACCATCACTATACAATGATGTTAGTAAAGTATCGACAAGAGATGACAAAGGCTTGGCATTAGTCAGCTACGACGAAGACCAGTGGCAAGTAGAACTCGGCCTTGCCAAGCGTGTCGCACCAGCATTGGCTATCAGCGGTACTGTGGGTTGGGATAGCGGTGCGGGCAACCCAGTATCTTCACTAGGTCCTATTGAAGGTTATTATAGCGCTGGTCTGGGTGCAAAATACAACGTTACCGAAAACTGGGCTGTATCAGCTGGCGGTAAATACTTATGGTTCGGCGATGCCGAAGGCCAAATTCCAACCCAAAAGATTGTTAGTGATTTCGAAAGTAATGATGGCTTTGTACTTGGTGTAAAGGTTTCTTACCAAGCTCAGTAATTCACAACTTAGCTATATAGCAAATTTTTTAAATGTTATTGATAAAAGAGCGATCCTTTATGGGTCGCTTTTTTATATAGGCAGTATTACAGTCATAGTGAACCCGTTTTATCTCAAAGAAAAATTCTCCTATAAATATATATTTCAGAAAATTCACATTTAAAAGTAGAAGTAAACGACATTGTTTGATTTATATCTTATTTGTACTGTTCAGTCATAATTGAGAAATAAAGCACTTTAATTGTTGTTTTAGTGTCAAAAAGGCATTAGTATTCAACTTAGGACACGACTTTGACACTCTCAATGTTAAGCGCAACAATGCTATATATTGATTATCAAAGTAGTAATACAACAAGGACCGTTGGAGATACACAATGCACACTACCTTTCATTTGAAAACCCTCGCAGTAGCTATTGCTACTCTCTCTGTTGCTAGCGTAACCAACGCTGCTGGTCTTGATCGTTCAGGTCAAGATGTCACTGCCTTTTTTCAAGATGGCACTTACGCTGAAGCGGTCTATACTTATATTGACGCTGATGTAAGCGGCTACGATAGTGCGAATGTTAACCCTGGCCAAAATGACTATGAGCGTGGCAATAAAACAGGCGACATTGCTGAATCTTATGATTTTTTCCGCTATGGCGTGAAGACTGATATCAACGACACATTCAGTGTGGGTGTGCTATATGATGAGCCTTTTGGTGCTGCTGCTGAATACACGCAAAGCAATTTTGTGGCAAGCAATAATCCTCAAGCTTCAGGAGGCGCATTGGTAGCTGATGGTGTAGCTCCGCAGACCGCAGGTGCCATAGCGTTAGCTGAATCAACAGCTGCAGGCGAAAATACCAATGTGGAAGTCCGTAGCCAAAGCTTGACCGGTATTCTTGGAATGAAATTCGGTGCGAATAAAAACTTCCAAATTTATGGTGGTCCAGTTGCACAGCGCATTCAATCTGAAACCAAACTGCGTGGTTTAGCTTATGGCCCTGCTAGTGGTTATACCTCAACCAGTAACCCTGATATGGATTATGGTTATATTGCAGGTTTCTCTTTTAGTAAGCCTGAAATCGCTTTGAAAGCGGCGTTGACTTATCGCTCTGAGATCGATCATGATATAGAAATATCTGAAACTTATCCGATAGCAGCTATTTCAGCTATTGCAGGACAAGGCGGAGACCCTAGTACTGTTCCTGTACCACAGATATTAGCGGCATCAACTCAAGTTAACAACTACAAGATTACCACCCCTAAATCAGTCAACTTTGATTTCCAAACAGGTATCAATCCGACTACTTTAGCGACGGCAAAAGTCCGTTGGGTACCATGGAGCGATTTTGCCATCACACCACCACTGTATAATGAAGTAAGCACTAACGCAGCACGTCCTGATGGTTTGAACTTGGTTGAGTACGATGATGACCAATGGCAAGTAGAGCTTGGTCTGGCCAAGCGTGTCGCACCAGCACTTGCTATTAGTGGTACGGTTGGTTGGGACAGTGGCGCCGGTGATCCGACAACATCTTTAGGTCCTGTTGACGGTTACTATAGTGTTGGTCTTGGGGCCAAATACAACGTCACTGAGAACTGGGCGGTATCTGCTGGTGGTAAGTACTTATGGTTTGGTGACGCTCAAGGCGCCCTACCGACTGACAAAATCGTTGCCGATTTTGAAGACAATGATGGCTTTATTGCTGGTGTAAAGCTTTCTTATCAAGGTAAATAGCCTATTTATATAACTGCTAAACAATAAGAAAGCGACCTATGATGGGTCGCTTTTTTGATGGGTTTTCTATTAAGTATTCTATTATTAGTGCTCGAATATAGGTGCAACAGCAAAGATAATCTTTATAGTACTAATTCATATAGCAAGGCTACATCTTATTTGCCTAGTTTAGTTTCTTGTCTATATATAGTGAGTATCTTACGGATCAAAGGTTGATAATTACTTATACCTTATCGAACATCTAGTAAGTTGCTAATGACATAGCATACTTAAGGTATACAAGGAAAAGATCTAAATAGGTAATCAAATGTGTCGTTAAAAAAAGATAGTATTATTAGACCTCTTGCAAAAGTGGCAGAGGATTTTACAATAACTAATGCACTCACAACTGGCTGGAAACCATGCCAAACATAGATAAGCTACTTGAACAGAATGATGCAGGCTTTAAGCGCT